>CALXJZ010000096.1 GCA_944388745.1 uncultured Clostridia bacterium | reverse complement strand
TTTTTTCTCAGCCTATGCATTTTCTACTGAGCTGGTCGAGTAAACTATGCCTCCTTTGAATTCCTTTTCGTAGATGTCACCATCCGCGTCGGTAGTAAAACTCTTCTGGGTTTCGGCATCATAGTAGATGCCGGTTTTTTCATCATAGAAGAGTTCCTCCAAATCAATAATGTGCATAAAAATTTCTCCTTTCGAAAATTAGCTGAGACTATTATTTATGAGATAATAAAAATGTAGTTTTTTTCCAGTTTGAAAAATGTAGGAAAACCTACATTTTTTCTTTTTGATATAACTGGAAAAAAATGGTAAAATAAAAGTACATCTAAGTAAAACTCATAAAAAGAAAGGAGTTGGTAGTTATGAGGTTAGATGTACTAAATGAAATTGAAGTAATAATAAGAGGAGGTGAAATAGGAATAGTGAGCAAGACAGCGATAGCAAAAATAATGGGTTGTGATCCAAGAACTGTAAAGAAATATATGGAAGGATACGTACCAAAGAAGAGGAGAACTGCTAAGAAAAAATCGAAACTAGACGAATTTAAAAATATAATTGAAACAAAGCTAGAATTAGGATGTAGCAGTATGGCAATATATAAATATATACAAAAAGATGGTTACACTGGTTCATATTCATTAGTAGCAGATTATTCAGCAAAACATAGACAAGAAGAATTAAAAAAAGCAACAATGCGTTATGAAACGTCACCAGGATTGCAAGCACAAGTAGATTGGAAAGAAAGTATAAAAATGACATCTAAATCAGGGCAAATATATGAAGTAAATATATTTTTAATGGTACTAGGGTATTCTAGGCTTAAGTTTTTAAAGCTAACGAGTGATAGAACACAAAAAACATTGTTTAGTTGTATGAATAAAGCATTTGAGTATTTTAACGGAGTACCAAAAGAAATTCTTTTTGATAATATGCCAACAGTTGTAGATAGAGCAAATAGTAGAATTGGAAATGTAAAGATAAACGGAAAGTTTATGCAATATGCTAAAGATATAGGATTTAAAGTAGTAACTTGTAGAGCATATAGACCGCAAACTAAAGGAAAAGTTGAGTCACTAGCAAGACTTGTAGATAGACTAAAAGTATATAATAACGAATTTAAAGATTATGAAGAACTTGAGAAAATTGTAAATAATTTTATGAAAGACATAAATAATGAAGTATCTCAAGGGACAAATGAAAGACCTGTGGATAGAATAAAAAAGGAAACAAAGTATTTGTTACCTTTACCAAATCAAGATATTTTAAAAACATATATCGCTTCGCCAAAAGAATATAAAGTTTCTAAAGAATCTATGATTACATATAAAGGACAGAAATACTCTGTTCCCACTTACCTAATAGGTGAATTAGTTTCTGTAAAAGAAACTAATGAATATATTCATATATATTATACAACAAATTTAATTACAACGCATAGAAAAACTGATAAATTTTTAAACTATCATAAAGAACATTTAAAAGAAATCTTGCAATCTGATGCTTTAAAGGATATGTCAGAGCCAGAAATAGAAAAGTTTGCAGAGGAATATTTGCACGATTATGATAATTTGTGAAAAATATAAATAAAGATTGGAGGTATAGAGATATGAGCATATATACTGATTTAATTGATAATTTGGAAGAATTAAAATTGGATAAAATAAAGAGTATATTACCAGGATACTTGGATGAAATGAAAGATAAAAATATATCATTTACGGAAATGATGTATGATTTAACAAAAGAAGAAATAAAGTATCAAACAGAAAGAGCTGCTAAGGTAAATATTACAGTTTCTGCATTTCCATTTGAGAAAACATTACAAGATTTTGATTTTTCATACCAACCTAGTGTTGATAAAACAGAGATGTTAGATTTAGAAACTTTAAGATTTATGGAAAAAAATGAAAATGTAATATTTGTTGGTACTAGTGGTGTTGGAAAAACACACTTAGCTGTTAGTCTTGGTATGGCTGCTGCTAAGAGGAGAATTAGTACTTACTACATAACTTTTAATGATTTAATTAATCAATTACTGAAAGCCAATTCTGAGAATAGAGCTGATATAAAGATAAAATATTTTTGTAAATATAAGCTACTGATTATTGATGAGATTGGATATTTGCCAATAACTAAAGAAGGTGCATATTTGTTTTTTCAATTGATTAATAAAAGATATGAGAAAAAATCTACAATATTGACAACTAATCAAGTGTTTAGTAAATGGCCTGATGTTTTTGGTGATAGTGTTGTAACGGCTGCAATTATTGATAGATTAGTGCATCATAGTCACATAATAAAAATAACAGGTAAGTCATATAGAATAAAGGATAGAAATGTGGAATTAAAAAGAAGTATAGATAGGGAGAGTGATTAAATTGACTGTTAAAGAAATGATAATATATGCTGATGTTGCAATAGATAGATTAGAGAATTCGAGCAGAGAAATAAATAGACAAAACATATTAGAAGAATTAAGTTTCTTAGCATACCATTGTAATAAGAAGGATATTTTGCTTGAAAAAAATATGACAGAGGAAAAATATTTTTAAAAGAGAAAGAAGATTTTTAAAGTGGGGATAAAATATCCCCACCAATATATCAATTTCAAATTGGAACTTTCTTACATTTTTAAATTGGAAAAAAAGTGCATTTTTCTATTGACATTTACAACTTTTCGTCAAAATTATTTTAACGCATTTTTGAGTGGGTATCTTATTTTTTTCCCCGAATATATTTTACACTAACAATTTACAGAACCTATTTAGAAACCTGCAAGACTGGGCGCAAGCCATAGCAATAAGAGCCCGCTCCAGTGCTTGAGCCGAACAC
>CALXJZ010000095.1 GCA_944388745.1 uncultured Clostridia bacterium | reverse complement strand
TTAAATTCTATTCTTCCTCATCTTCATCTACATTAGGTAATTCTTCTCCTAAACTTTGTTCAAAAGCCTTTGCAAAATTATCTCTAACTCTTCCTTCTACCTCTTTTAAGATATCTGGATTTTCTTTTAGATATTTCTTAACATTTTCTCTACCTTGTCCAATTCTTTCTCCATTATAGCTAAACCAAGAACCTGCTTTTTCTATAATATCTAAATTTACTGCCATATCTAAGATATTTCCTTCTTTTGATATTCCTTCCCCATATACAATATCAAATTCAGCTTCTCTAAAAGGTGGTGCTACTTTATTTTTTATAACTTTAACACGTACTCTACTTCCTTTTACTTCTCCATCTTGTTTTATATTTTCTATTTTTCTAATATCCATTCTTACTGATGCATAGAATTTTAAAGCTCTACCACCTGTTGTTGTTTCAGGATTTCCAAACATAACTCCTATTTTTTCTCTTAATTGGTTAATGAAGATAAGAACTGTTTTTGTTTTGTTTAATGCTCCAGCAAGTTTTCTTAATGCTTGTGACATTAATCTTGCTTGAAGTCCCATATGTGAATCTCCCATATCTCCATCTATTTCAGCTTTTGGAACTAAAGCTGCAACAGAGTCAACTACAATTACATCTAATGCTCCACTTCTTATTAGGCTTTCTGTAATTTCCAATGCTTGTTCTCCTGTATCTGGTTGTGAAACTATTAAATTATCTATATCAACACCTAATTTTTTTGCATATATTGGGTCTAATGCATGCTCTGCATCTATAAATGCTGCTTCTCCTCCTGTTTTTTGTGCTTCTGCAACAACATGTAAAGCTAATGTTGTTTTACCAGATGATTCTGGTCCATATATTTCTATAATTCTTCCTCTTGGAACTCCTCCTATACCTAAAGCTATATCTAAACTTAAAGCTCCTGTTGGTATTGCTTCAACCTCCATTGCTTTAAATTCTCCTAATTTCATTACTGAACCTTTCCCAAATTGTTTTTCTATTTGGCTCATTGCTACTTCTAGTGCTTTCTTTTTTTCATTGTTTTCTCCCATGATTTTCCTCCTTAAATAATTTGAACTTTTGTTTGATAGATACATTATATACCAAATTTTTGTTTTGTCAACACTTTTATTAAAATTTTTTATTTATACCATGTTTCAACTCCATAGAATGAGCAAAACCAATTAGGCTTTTTCTCTCCTACCAATCCAGAGTTAAATGCAACAACATATTTATTATTATACAAACTTAAATATGGAGCATCTGACTTATAAATCTCTATCAAACGTGAATATCTTTCTTTTAACACATTTTCATCTGTTGTATTTTTAACTTCATTCATAATATTTGTAATTTCTTCATTTGTATAATTTGCTAAATTACCATCTCCAAAAAACGTAGTTAAATCTGGTGATGTAGATAATGTTAAAGTACATAATGCTATATCGTAATTTTTATTATTTATTCTATTTGTATATTCCTCATCAGAAGCTTGTACTATATTTATCCTAATTCCTTGTGTTTCCAATTGAGTTTTTATATTTTGAGCAACAGAAACTTTTGTAGCATCACTTGCTTTAACTAACAAATTCAGTTCTATTCGCTGAGTCCTTCTGTTTATTGTTTTTTGCCAAGAACTTGAACGATATGTCCAACCTGCTTCTTCTAGTACTTGCTTTGCTTGGTTTACATTATATCCACTACTAGCTGTTCCTTCTTGATATAACCAGCTACCATAATCTAAAGGAAAACTACTAGTATATGCTTGATTATTAAATATAGATGAAACTATATTATCTTTATCAATTGAATATGATATTGCTCGCCTAACTTCAATATTAGAAAGTAATTCATTTTGGGTATTAAATGCTAAAAATGTATGGTCTCTTCCTTTCATTTCATTAGGTGTATATCCTATTGTTCCAATATATTCTGATAAACTTGTATTATCAGTTGCTACTAAATCTAGGTTTCCTACTTTAAAACTATTATACAACTCTCCAATTGATGAATATAAATTTACTGTAATTGTTTCTAAAGTTAAAGGTGTATCTTTTATATCCCACCAAGAATCATTTTTCACTAAAATTATATTTGATGCATCTACAGCACTTATTTTATATTTCCCAGTTCCTATTGGCTGACTGTTTTTTGCAGTTGTTGTAAAATCTTCGCCTTCATAATAGTCTTTTGACAATATTGGAAATGTTAAATAATATTCAAAAAAAGGTACTTCTCTATCTAAATTAATTCTTACAGTATAATCATCCAATATATCTATTCCAATTACATATTGAACATTATATGAATAAATTGAAGAAATTTCTTTTAATCTATCTATTGTAAATCTAACATCTTCTGATGTAAATCTCTGACCATCTGACCATCTAACATTTTCTCTTAATTTGATTAAATATGAATTATTACTTTCTTTAGCCCATTCTGTTGCTAAACATGGTTCTGCTTTATAATCTGAAGTCAAATTTACTAAAGGTTCATATATTAATTTCGTAATATCTTGTACATTTTTATTATTACTTAAAATCGGATTTATTGTATCTAACCCTGCAATTCCAACTTTAATTTCTTTTACTTGTTCTTCTTCATTTAATGTGTTTTGCTCTTCTAAATTGATTTCTTCTTGATCCTGCCTGATTTTTATAACTGCAAAGATTAATATTCC
Organism: uncultured Clostridia bacterium; assembly: GCA_944388745.1. Lineage (GTDB taxonomy): Bacteria > Bacillota > Clostridia > TANB77 > CAG-508 > CAG-269. The sequence goes on along the minus strand of CALXJZ010000095.1, from coordinate 338 downwards.
TATGATAAAAATGATAAAAACGTATTTTATCCAATTTGATTTCATATTTATTAAATTCCTTTCATACAGTTGTATATTTTTAATATTTATTTATTCTTAGCCTATCATACATTAAATTTGATAAAATTTCAAGATTTTGACTATTAAAATTTTGATTCAAACTAGAAAATGAAATCATAAGATTACATAACAAAAGGATTAAAAATATTTGAAATTGTTCAATTGCAAATACTATTTACATATTACCAGAAAATGTCAAAAAAGGCAATGGTTTTTATCTTTTTTCCATAAAAACTCATCGCATTTTTCGACATTTTTCATATATGTTTATCACTTAT
>CALXJZ010000094.1 GCA_944388745.1 uncultured Clostridia bacterium | reverse complement strand
TTTTTGTCTAAAATATGGTTGGAATTTATTATTTAAATCTCCATTTACAAATATATCTCCTGCATTTTCTTTTTCTTGTTCTAAAATAGCAACTACATATAACATCTTATTACTTAGGTTTGAAGTGTCTCCTAAATGTACATATTTATTTTCTTGCTCTAAATATATAATATATTCATTTTTGTTACTAATGTCAATATTTGTGACCTCTGTGTCTAAATTATTCTCTTTTGCAGAACTCATTATTCTCAAAACATCTTCTAATTTTTCCAAATCTTCATCATTTAACCTTTGATTAGGAGAAACTTCTTGTTCTGCTGTTGTTGAATTCAATATTATTGGAAGTCCTTTATTATCCTCAGATATTTCTAAAATATATCCTTGATTATTTATTATAGCATATTTTCCAATATAGTCCACACTATATGTCGGAATTCTTTCTTCTATTTCTATTTGAACTGTACTTGGTATTTTTCTATGTACTTCCACACTTTCTACATATGGATTTTCTTTTATTTTTTGTATTACATTATTTGAAGAAAATTTGAATATATTTTGGTCTGTCCTTAATTCAGATAAACTTACAATTGTATCACTACTAACTTGATTATTATTTAATACTTGTATGTCTTTTATGTTAAAAATTGGTGAAGTTAATGCAAAAGTTATCCCTCCTGCAATTACTCCAATTAGTAATACTATTTTTAAAACTAATTTAATTCTTCTGTTTCTTTTTTTACGTTTTCTTTCTTGCTTACTTAATTGTTTTTTTCTTTCTTCTTCTTTTTTTAATTTATTTTTATTGGTCATTTTAATGACTTCTTCTGTTTCAAAATCGAAATCATTATTCTGTTCTCTTTGCATTTTGTTTTGCTTGATTCTTTTTTCTCTTTCTTTTTGTTTCTTTTTCTTCACCAAGTCTTCTATATTTTCTTTTTGTGCTTGTCCATTTTTCATATAATATAAGTTCATATCTGATTCTTTAGACTTCAACTTGAATTCCTCCTTTGCTTAGTTTGGTCACTTTTGGGACAGGTTCGGACTGACCATCCAAACCTTAATCCCTCTTTTCAATTTCAATTCCTAAGTTATTTAATTTTCTGTCAAATCCTTCATATCCTCTTAAAATATATTCTATGTTATCAACAGTTGTTGTTCCTTTTGCCATAATTCCAGCTAATACTAAAGCTGCTCCTCCTCTTAAGTCTGTTGCTTTAACATTTGTACCATATAGTTTTCGTACTCCTTTTATTATAGCTGTTTTTCCTTCTATATTTATTTTTGCTCCCATTCTAATTAGTTCACCGTGTATATTTATATCTGTTTTCAAAAATATTTTCAACTATAATTGATGTACCTTTTGCTGTTGTTAAAGTAGTTGCAAATATTGATTGCATATCTGTTGGAAATCCTGGATATGGCATTGTTTTTATATCTACTGCTTTTAGTTTTTTTGGTGCTTCAATTTCTATTTCTCTTCTTTGTATTTTTAATTTACATCCTGTTTCTTCTAATTTATTGATAACTGGTGTTATATGTTCTGTATCTACATTTTTTAATAGTATATTTCCATTTGTTGCTGCTGCTATACATAGAAATGTTCCTGATTCTATCCTATCTGGCATGATATTGTAACTTACATCTTTTAAATTCTTTACACCTTCTACTTCTATTTTATTTGTGCCTGCTCCTTTTATTTTTGCTCCCATTTTGTTTAAAAAGTTTTGCAAGTCTACAATTTCAGGCTCTCTTGCAGCATTTGTAATTATCGTTTTTCCTTCTGCTAAGCAACTTGCAAGTATTGCATTTTCTGTTGCTCCTACACTTGGAAAATCTAAGTCTATTTTTTCTCCTACTATTTTATCACAACTACATGCTATTTTTCCATAGTTTTGGTCAATATTTATTCCTAATTTTTCAAATGCTTTTAAATGTAAATCAATTGGTCTTGTTCCAATATCACATCCTCCTGGATATGAAAATATTGCCTTTCTATGTTTTCCTAGTAATGCTCCCGCTAAAATTACTGATGAACGCATTTGTCTCATTAAATCTTCTGGTATTTCATATTTGTCAATTTTATTTGTGTCTATTATTATTTTATTAAACTTTTTTGTTACATTTCCTCCTAGTTTTTTTAATATTTCAAACATCATTTGCGTATCATGTATATTGGGAACATTGTATAACGTTGTTTTTCCTGCATTTAATATAGTTGCAGCTATTATTGGAAGTGCAGCATTTTTTGAACCTGATATTGTCACTTCTCCTTCTGCTTTTTTTCCACCTTGGATTATGTACTGTGCCATTTTTTAATCATCCACCTTGCTTTGTATTTAGGTTTTGGTTTACCTATAACCTTCTTTTGCTATATTTTATGTTCTCTTTACGTAAAATGTGTCTTTATGCAAGATGAATTGTTTTCTCTAGTCATTAAAATATTATATTTAATATATAATATTAAAAGTTCTAAAAATTCAATATAAGTTTGAAAATTTAGAACTTTTATTTTTCTCTTTACTTTTATCATATTTTCTGCTATTATTGAATTGAACTACTGAAAGTATGAATATGCCGTAGGTAGTGTTTTTTATTTTAATTTCTTTTTAGCTTTTGATGAAATTCTTTTATTCTTTTCTTTTTCAATTTGCTTTGCACTTTTACTTGGTGTTGGTAAATTCTCTGGCATTGTACCACCAATTCTTTTTATAGTTTGTCTAACGGCCTGCCCTACATTATGATGTGTTATACAAGCATCATCTTCATTATCTATATTCTTATTTTTTAAAACCTCATCTGTTTGTGTAATTCTAAATAGATTAGCTGCTAATTCTGTACTACTCATATAATCTAATATATCTTCTTTTTCTGATATTCCTTTTCTATTAGCTATATCTTTTGCAGTTTCTCCATTATATAATCCTCTATATCCATAATTATTAAATTTCCCATAATTTTTTACACCTGCTGATTTTGCTGTATCAAATAAATATTTATTTTTATCTTTTACATTTTTTCTAGTATATAATCTTTTCTCATCCTCATTTAATTGTTCATATTCTTGTCTTGTTATTTCTTGTTTTCTAGTTTGTACTGCAAAATAAGTTTGAGCTAATGCTATCGCTTTTTTTCTGCTGTCGCCATTTTGTGCAATTAAATAACATGCATACCTAGTTAGTTTAAAGTCATCAATTACCTTTTCAGCCCCTTTAGGCATTTTTATCGTTTTGCCGACATCGGCAAAATGTTCAAATATATTGATATTACTATTTTTGCAAGATTC
>CALXJZ010000093.1 GCA_944388745.1 uncultured Clostridia bacterium | reverse complement strand
CAACTTGAAGATGATTGCCAAAGAGTTAATAACTTGTATATTTTAAATCCAGAAGTAGTTAATAATGATGGTATATATAATTTACTAACAAAAAAATATTATGAAGCTGATTCAAAAGACATTAAAGTTAATATTACATTTTTATTAGACTTATCAAAACTTAATATGAAAATATATGAATTTGCAAGAATCTTAGGTATTTTACTTGATAATGCAATTGAAGCTAGTTCAGAATGTGAAGAAAAATTAATTAATCTAACATTTAGAGAAGATTCTAGAAATTCTAGACAATTAATTATAGTTGAAAATACATATAAAAATAAAGATGTAGATACTGAAAAAATATTTGAAAAAGGTGTTTCTGGAAAAGAAGAACATAGTGGATTAGGATTATGGGAAGTTCGTAAAATAGTTAAGAAAAATAAAAATACTAATTTGTTTACTACAAAAAATGAAAAATTCTTCGTTCAACAATTAGAAATATATTATTAAAATCCAACATTTTAGTTGGATTCTTTTATTGATATTAAAAAACAGCTTTACTAAGCTGTTTTACATTGGATTGCTAACTATATAACTTTTAAAAAGTTACATACATTGGTAAAAATAATTTTACGTCCTATTTTTACCAATGCCTTTTTTTACTAATCTTTTTTAATCATAGAAGCTGGCATTTTTGGTTGATGAAAAACTAAAAACATTGCACATGCTGTATTTGTTGCTTTTGCATATTTTTCTGCTAATTTTGCTAAAAATTTAACCATTGTAAATTCCCCCTCTTTGGTAAAATTATATAACACAAAATATCACCGGTATATATTTTGTATTTATTAAATTGATTGTGTTGAAGTATCACCATATACTTCATATCCATATTTGCTCTTAGTCAATCTATATACAAATTTTGTTATTGTTATTGTTTGAATAAAATTAGCTAATATCAATATATTTGAAATCACATTATTTTGTATTATGCAGGCTGCTATTAATCCAAGTGAAAAAGTAATATATGAAACTACTTGTTTTTTTCTTCTATCTTTTTTAGCTAATATTGGAACTGCTTCAGTATCTGCAGGTGCATATAGCTTTATCATTATCATTCCAAATATCCATACAAATCCAATTACTATATATTTTATTATTCCTTCTAAAACAAAATATTGCGAAACATATGGAATTGCACAATAAAATAATGTAGTAAATATAATACAACCTATATGTGTTTTTAAATGTACTCCTCCTGATGCTCCTCTATATGGAAATAAAACAACAAATGTAAATAGTGCTAATGGAAATATTCCTAATATAGCTGCTACACCTAGCATTATAAATATTTTTGGTATTTCTCCAACTATATTTTGTAATCCATAATTTATAACTTCTGCTTTTTCATCGTCTATCTCAGGCATTTCTTTTCTAATTTTGTTGGTTAGAAACATACAGATTTTATCTATCATTTTCTCACCTCGCTTCACAAGCTAAGAAAATTTTAGCATGATTATTCCGAATTTTTAATTTTGGTTTATTAAAAATTGATTTTGTTTTATAAAATTTAAAATGTAATAATTTCATAAAAAATTTTTTATGCAAAATTCTGATTTAAAAAATTGATAAACCGATTTTGACCGTGTCTAAAAAAATATTTCAAAAAAAATAAACATGTATCTCTACATATTTATTTTGGTAGCGAAGATGTGATTCGAACACATGACCCTTCGGGTATGAACCGAATGCTCTAGCCAACTGAGCTACTTCGCCATATATTATTAAAATCAAATGACGATACTTATTATATAGGTAGTTTTGCCATTTGTCAAGATAAAAATACAAGAAATTTGAATTTCTTGTATTTTTTTATACAATTCAACCTAAATAAAACTATTAAATATAGATTTATCTTTCTAATTCTTCATCAGCATTTTCTCTTTCTTCATTACTTTTATTTACATTTTTCATTTCTATTTTAGCTGTTTTTGCTTTTGGAGCTTTTTTCACTTTTAAGTTTTTAGGCTCAATTCCATATCTATCTTCTAACGCACTTATTCTTTTTGAAGATTTTTTTAACTCTTCAAAATCTTTTTCTGTCACATTAATAACTTTTGTATCAATTTTTTCAATAGGCTTTATATCATTTTCATCTATATCTGAATCGGCTTTCCAAAAACTTTTTATTACATCTAGCCAAGCAAATTTTCTAGCTGTTCCTGCACTACTCATACTTATTACCTAAAGCATAATTAATACTTTAAGTTTTCACCTCATTTCTTTATTATTAACAACTTTTCTGTTTCAATCATATAAATACATTACTATTTTAACATATAAAAATAAAAAAATCAAGCATTATACACTAAATTATGTAAATTTATATATAATGCTTGATATTCCAATCATATTAAAATTCAAAAATAAAACTAATTTAATCAGATGTGTCCCAAAAAGGACAAAAATGTCCAAACAGAAACGTCCCTAAATGGACATTTTGAAATTCAACTCTCCTATTTGTTCTGTTGGTAGATATCCAGGTTTTGCTGCTATTACATCTGGTATTCTATTTACTACACTTGCACATGTTAATTCCACTGTTGATGGTCTATTAATTACAAGTGTTGTAGTTGGCTCACCTTCTATTGTCCATTCATTTTTATCAAAGTCATCTTTTGAATATACTTTTCCTATACACTGCGTTTCTAAAGTTATTCCTTCTTCAGTTTCTGTTGTTACTACTGCACTCATACCTGTTGCATCTCCAGCTTTCACTGTCATTCCTAATGTTCCAGAATATATATCTTCACTATATGTTTGAGGTACTGTTTTTTGTGTTTGTGATTTTACTGTTAGTCCTAATTTTTCGCATAACCATCCATTTACATTCCACATATATGATGGTAAATATTCTCCTTTATTAATTATTTCTTGCCTTTCTTCATCTGATATTCTATCAACTGATGCGACTTGTTTATCAAATTCTTCTAATGTTAAACCTGCTCCATGTGCTTGTGCTAATGCTATTCCATAATCTTCTACATTATAGCTTGAACTTCCTTTTATTTTTTTAATAGTTTGTGTTGAACCTGCTATACTTGATACTAATTGTCCCCAATAAATGTCTTGGTATCCACTTCCTGTTATTGTACATCCTGTTTGTCTTGCCATTTCATCAATTTTCTTTGTCGCAACAGGATTTGAATTTGCTGGATAAAAAGCCTCTTCACATGTTGTGATTGCATTTATTCCTAATTTTGCACATAACATTAAAGCATCTTCAACATCACTAAACAAACTCATAGTTGTAACTATTGCAATATCTGGTTTTGTTGCTTGCATCATTTTTTCCGCTTCTTCTAAAGCAACTACTTTAACTCCTTTATTTTCTGTTCCCATAATTTCACCAATGTCTTTTCCTATTACATCTGGATTAACATCTATTGCTCCAACTATTTCTCCACCTTTCTCATAAACATATCTCATTGTGTACACACTCATTTTTCCAGCCCCATATTGGACCACTTTTACTTTCTCACTCATCTAATTTCCTCCATTCTGGCAATATACTGCCAATTATTTTTATATATGCTGTATAAATTATGTACAAAA
>CALXJZ010000092.1 GCA_944388745.1 uncultured Clostridia bacterium | reverse complement strand
AGTCTTGATTTTTAGCCATTAATCTTACACTTGACGTTAATTTTACAAACTATATTTTACTTTTACAATTAACCAAAATTAGCAGATATAGAAAGAAAAGAACAAAAGGCTATTGAAGATGAAATATTTAAAATAAAATATGATAGAAGTGGAAATTATGAGCCATCAAGTATTGTAACATTAAAATATCAAGATTTTACAAAAGACAATGACAAATCAAAATTGCCAAGTGTTATTATATCAAGAGATGATGGACAAGAAATTCTAATACAAAAAGTAGGAAGAATAGGTTATGAAGATTCTTTAGGAGTAACAGATGAAATAGGAGAATATGAAATCACTAGAATCATTAAAGATGAAGAAAAAACAGATAAAGTATATATTCCAGGATTAAATATATCAGAGTTATTTGTAGATGAGAAAACAGGAGCATTTCAAAATCAAGCATATTATAAATTTATTGCAAATGAAATGTTATCAGAAGAAGCAATTAGGCAATGTTCAAAATATAATAATGGGTATATAGGAGAGCCTTTAAAAGATAACAATGGCAATTACTTTAGATACTTAGATGGAAGAGAAGAATTATCAGCAGTTATGAAATTCTATGAAGAACGAAATAAAGAACAAGAAAAACAAGAAAATGAAGGAGACGAACGTGAGTAATAATAATAGCAATAAAGCAATATGGAAATCAGGAACATTTATTTATCCATTACCAGCAGTAATGGTAAGTTGTGGAACAATGGAAAAGTCAAATATTATAACAGTTGCATGGACAGGTATATTAAATACCAATCCTGCAACTGTCTATATTTCTGTCAGACCAACAAGGTATTCATATGATTTAATAAAAAAACAAGGAGAATTCGTAATAAATTTAACAAATAAAAATTTAGTAAAAGCAACAGATTGGTGCGGAGTAAGGTCAGGAGCAAAATTTGACAAATTTAAAGAAATGCATCTACACAAAGAAAAAGCTGAATTTGTAAAATGTCCCATGATAAAAGAAAGTCCAGTATCAATTGAATGTAAAGTTAAAGAAATAAAAGAATTAGGGTCACATCATATGTTTGTCGCTGAAGTCCTAGCAATTAGAGCAGATAAGAAATACATAGATGAAAAAGGAGCTTTTGACATATCAAAGTGTGATTTGATTGCTTATTCAAATGGACATTATTATTCATTAGGAAAGAAATTAGGAAAGTTCGGATTTTCAGTACAAAAAAAGAAAAAGAAAAAATGATGAAAAACTAAGAAAATTTAGCAAAATCCATTGACATAGGACAAGAAAAGTGGTAAAATATTCTAGCATATGTAATTACGTACATATGCTCACATCGTTTTAAAAAGTAAAGTATAGGTAAATACGGAGGTGTTATTATGGCAGCAAAAGGACCAAGAGAAAATATAACATTAGAATGTACAGAATGTAAAAGAAGAAATTACATGACATCAAAAAACAAGAGAAATAATACAGATAGATTAGAAATAGTTAAGTATTGTAAATTCTGTAAAAAACGTACAACACACAAAGAAACAAAATAGTCAAGCTATTTTAAGGAGGATATAAAATGGCTAAAAAAACAAGTAAAGTAAACAAGGCAAATAATAAAGTACAAAAACAAGAAAACAGTAAGAATAAAAAAAGCTTTTTTAAAGATTTTAAAGCTGAATTAAAAAAAGTAGTTTGGCCAACACCAAAACAATTAGTAAATAATACTGTTGCAGTTATAACAATAGTACTAATTACAGCAGCAATTGTATTTGTGTTAGATTTAGCATTTAAAACATTAGATGAAAAAGGAATAGACAAAATTAGAGAAGTAATTACAACTAATGAAGCAACAGAAAACTCTACTTCAAACGAAACAACTGATAACACTGCAACAGATGAAAATGCAACTGCAGAAGACAATACAACATCTGAGGAAACATCTAATGAAGAAAATACAGATACAACTACTAATGAGGCAGAATAAAACAATTAAATAATCAGCTATCAAATCAATAGAAAAGGAGGCTTATTAAATGTCTCAAAAAGATTATGACAATAATCCAAGATGGTATGTAGTACATACATATTCAGGATATGAGAACAAAGTAAAAGCGGACTTAGAAAAAACAATAAAAAATAGAGAATTAGAAGATTACTTTTTCGATATAATAGTTCCAATGGAAGAACAAATTGAAATTAAAGATGGAAAAAGAAAAACTAATTTAAAAAAAGTTTTTCCAGGTTATGTATTAATAAAAATGATTGTAACAGAACAAACTTGGTATATAGTAAGAAATACTAGAGGAGTTACAGGATTTGTAGGTTCAGGAACTGACCCAATACCATTAACTGATGATGAAATCAGAAATATGGGATTTGAAGATATACCAGTTAATGTAGATTACGAAGTAAATGAACAAGTACAAGTTATGAACGGACCATTTGAAGGTTTTGTAGGAACAGTACAAGAAATTAATACAGAAAAACACAAAGTAAAAGTTCTAGTATCAATGTTTGGTAGAGAAACACCAGTAGAACTAGAATTTTCACAGGTTCAGAAGATTAAATAATACAGAAAAAATAAATAAAGGGAGAATCATCTATTCACAAGGGAAGGGGACATTCCTTAATCCCAAGTGGAAATGACCAAAAGGTAAAGGTGTGTCCCCTGTCGATTAGAAAAAAGGAGGTGCCATATAAAATGGCAGAAAAAGAAATATCAAATATAATTAAATTACAAATAGAAGCAGGAAAAGCATCACCAGCTCCACCAGTAGGACCAGCATTAGGATCAAGTGGTGTAAACATCATGCAATTCGTAAAAGAATTCAATGATAGAACAGCAAACCAACCAGGAATGATTATACCAGTAGTAATAACAGTATACAAAGATAAATCATTCACATTTATAACAAAAGTACCACCAGTAGCAGTATTAATCAAAAAAGCAATAAAAATTCAAAAAGGATCTGGAGTACCAAACAGAGACAAAGTTGCTAAAATAACAAAAGCACAAGTAAAAGAAATTGCAGAACAAAAAATGCCAGACTTAAATGCTGCAACAATAGAAACAGCAATGAGCATGGTTGAAGGAACTGCTAGGTCTATGGGTGTAGTAGTTATTGATTAATTTTAAAAGTAAGAAGATGAATGAAAAACAGCAATCTAATAAAAAATTAAAAAATAAAATTAAATTGGGAGAGTTAAGTTAAAAACTCGCTAAAACCAAAGGAGGTAAAATAAAATGAAAATGTCAAAAAGATACGCAGAAAGTGTAAAATTAGTAGACAAAACAAAAAAATATGGAATTAAAGAAGCATTAGAAACAATCGAAAAAATGCCAAAAACAAAATTCGATGAAACAGTTGAATTACATGTAAAATTAGGAGTAGATTCTAAACATGCAGACCAACAAGTAAGAGGTACAGTAGTACTTCCAAATGGTACAGGTAAAACTCAAAAAGTATTAGTATTTGCTAAAGGACCAAAAGCTGAAGAAGCTGAAAAAGCTGGAGCAGACTATGTTGGAGCAGAAGAATTAATCCCAAAAATTCAAAATGAAAACTGGTTTGATTATGATGTAGTAGTTGCAACACCAGATATGATGGGTGTTGTAGGAAGATTAGGTAAAGTATTAGGACCAAAAGGATTAATGCCAAACCCTAAATCAGGAACAGTTACAATGGA
>CALXJZ010000091.1 GCA_944388745.1 uncultured Clostridia bacterium | reverse complement strand
GACCAAAAAAGAAGTTCAGGTGAACCATATATAATTCACCCTCTTAATGTTGCATATATATTAGCAGATATAGGACTAGATGAAAGTACGATATCTGCAGCACTATTACATGATGTAGTAGAAGACACAGATGTAACAGATGAACAACTAAGAAAAGCATTTGGTGATGAAATCGCTGATATGGTTGCAGGAGTGACAAAACTTAGCAATATACAATTTGCATCTGTCGAAGAGCAACAAGCAGAAGATTATAGAAAAATGTTTCTTGCAATGGGAAAAGATATAAGAGTAATACTTATAAAACTTGCAGATAGACTTCATAATATGAGAACATTAAAATATCTAAGAAGAGATAGACAAATTGCAAATGCAAAAGAAACAATGGAATTATATGCACCACTTGCAAATAGATTAGGTTTGTATTCATTAAAATGGGAGTTAGAAGATTTATCATTTAAATATTTAGAACCTGAAGAATATCATGAATTAGTAGAAGGAATAAATAAGAAGAGAGAAGAGAGACTTCAATTCATTGAAAAAATAATGGATGACATTAGAGTAGAATTAAAGAAGCAAAAAATTGATGCAGAAGTAACAGGAAGAGCAAAACATTTATATAGTATATACAGAAAAATGAAAAGAGACAATAAAACACTAGACCAGATATATGATTTATTTGCCCTTAGAATACTAGTAAACTCTATTAAAGACTGTTATGCTGCACTAGGTGTAGTACATGAAATGTACAATCCAATGCCAGGAAGATTTAAAGACTATATAGCAGTTCCAAAACCTAATATGTATCAATCAATTCATACAACATTATTAGGAGATAAAGGAACACCCTTTGAAGTACAAATACGTACATGGGATATGCATAGAGTAGCAGAATACGGAATTGCAGCACATTGGGCATATAAGGAAGCAAGTTACTTTGGAAAGAAACAAGCAGTAAAAGTAGAAGAGGATAAACTTGCATGGCTTAGAGAAACATTAGAATGGCAAAGTGAAATGCAAGACCCACAAGAATTCCTAAATACATTAAAAACAGAACTATTTGAAGATGAAGTATATGTATTTACTCCAAAAGGTGCAATAAAAGTTTTACCAAGAGGAGCAACACCAATAGATTTTGCATATACAATTCATGCTGAAATTGGTAACAGAATGACAGGATGTAAGATAAATAGTAAAATGATGCCTATAATCACACCACTTCAAAGTGGAGATATAGTAGAAATAATCACATCAGACAATTCAAAAGGACCAAGTAGAGATTGGCTTAAATTTGTAAAAAGCTCAACAGCTAAAAATAGAATTAAAAGTTGGTTTAAAAAAGCACAAAAAACAGAAAATATAGAAAAAGGAAAAGATTTAATAGAAAAAGAAGTAAAAAGAATTGGATTTTCTCATAGTGATTTATTTAAACCAGAATATATTGATCCAATGCTTGAAAAATATAAATATAAGAACTTAGATGAAATGTATGCAGCAGTTGGATTTGGAGCAAATTCAGCAGTAAAAGTAATTGCAAGAATGTTACAAGAATATAGGAAAGAACATCAAGAAGAAGATATTGAAAAGAAATTAGAAGAACTAAAACAAGCAAGACATAGAAGACCAAAACCATCAAGTTCAGGAGTAATTGTAAAAGGAATAGACAACTGTTTAGTAAAATTATCAAAGTGCTGTAATCCAGTACCAGGAGATGAAATAGTAGGATATATAACAAAGGGTAGAGGAGTATCAGTACATAGAAAAGACTGTGTAAATGTAAAAGACTTGCTATCAGAAGAAAACAGAATGATTGATGTAGAATGGTATAATGAAAATACAGAAACATCATATCAAGTTGAAATAGAAATACATTCAAATGATAGAAGCGGTTTATTAGTTGATATATTGAAACAAATAGGAACAACAAAAGCAAAAATATTAGGAGTAAACACAAAAACAACAAAAGAAAGAATAGCTATAATGGATATTATGCTAGAGGTTGAAAACTTAGATGAATTAAACAAGGCACAAAAAGCAATAAGAAAAGTTGATAGTGTTTATGAGGTTAGGAGAAAGAAATAATGTCTCATTGGGGACGTTTCTCATGCGACATTTTGTCCATCACATCTTAAAGGAGGAAAAAATAAACAAATGATTTTAAAAGAATTAAAAATTAAGACTTGGATAGGTGATCCAACGAATTGCTATATAATAGTAGATGAAGAATCAAAAGAAGCTATGGTAATAGATCCAGCAGGTGATGTTAATAAAATTGTAGAACTATTAAATATATTACAAGGAAAATTGAAATATATTTATTTGACTCATTGCCATGGTGACCATATTTTAGGTGTAAATGATTTAAAAAATAGATGTGGAGGAAAAATTCTAATTCACAGATATGATGCTGAAGGTTTAAATGATAAAAATATTAATTTATCTGGAGTTATAGATATTCCTGAAATAGAATTAGAAGCGGACTCAAGAGTTGATGACAATGATTTGATACATTTAGGAAACTTAGAGTTTAAAGTAATACATACACCAGGACATACAATAGGTGGAACATCTTTATATTGTAAAAAAGAAAATTGCTTATTTTCTGGTGATACATTATTTAGAGGGACATGGGGAAGAACAGATATACCAACAGCAAGTAGAGAAGAAATAATAGCTTCTATTATGAACAAATTAATGATTTTACCAGATGAAACAATAGTGTATCCAGGACATGGAATGATGACTAAAATAAAGGAAGAAAAACCAATTTATTTAGAATTAAAGCCAAAGTTGTATTAAGATTAATAAAAATAGTACATTGAAAAAACAAAAACACTTGAATTTTACATAAAAATAATGTATAATGTTCAACGTAACTTAAATTGGTATGTAAGAAAGGAGTTTTTGTTATGATGACGTTATTAGAAGCTTTGGAAGAATTTGAAAAGCGGAGGTATGATCTTAAATTCAAGTGTAAGGGATATTTAGAAATATCTAAGCAGGATAAGATGATACTAAGATGTAGTTTCTACGTAGAAAAAGGAAAGGACATTACAGAAGTTCCAGGAACTATTGATACACCAAAAGGTGAAACAATACATTTTAGAAAAATGGAAGATATCTATTTATTGGAAAATGATGGACTAGGAATTGCTTTTGTAGATAAATGGGGAAAAAAGCGAATCTTGAAAGAAGCTGAAAAGGAACATAAATGGATATTAGAAAATTTTTGAGATTGAGTACAGGTAACAGAAACTTAAATAGAGGGAAACTTTTTCCCTCTTAATTATTAAATAAAGAAAGAAGATGATATAAATGGAGAAAGTAGAACCAAGAACATTGGCAGGAACAATGGAATTATTACCAAATGAACAAATATTATTTGATCAAATAAAAGAAAAAATAGAAAATACATATAAAAAATTTGGATTTTTGCCATTAGATACACCAATATTAGAATTATCAGAAGTATTACTTGCAAAAGCAGGAGGAGAAACAGAAAAGCAAATATATAGATTTAATAAGGGAGATACAGATTTATCATTAAGATTTGATTTAACAGTACCTCTTTCAAAATATGTTGCAAAAAATTATGGAAATTTAAGTTTTCCATTTAGAAGATATCAAATTGGAAAAGTATATAGAGGGGAAAGACCTCAAAAAGGAAGATATAGAGAATTTTATCAATGTGATATAGATATAATTGGAGATGGAGAATTAGATGTTATAAATGACGCAGAACTTCCAAGTGTTATATACACAATATTTAAAGAATTAGGATTTGGTGATTTCACAATATGCATAAATAATCGTAAAATTTTAAATGGATTATTTGAAAATATAGGACAAAAAGAAAACTCAGTAGAAATTTTAAGAATAATAGATAAAATAGAAAAAATAGGAAAACAAGCTGTAATTGAAGAA
>CALXJZ010000090.1 GCA_944388745.1 uncultured Clostridia bacterium | reverse complement strand
AAATTTGAATTATACAAATTAGATATGTATAGAGAATATCTTGAACTTAATGAAAGTAGACAAATAATTATAGATAGGATAAAAAAAGGAGACTCAATCTATGGAGAACAAAGCGGTAATAATAAATAAATTAGAAAGTATTGAAAAATGCATAAATAGAATAAGAGAAGAATATGAAGGCAATCCAGAGAATTTAGAAGATTATAGAAGAAATGATGCTATAGTTTTAAATTTGCAAAGAGCTTGTGAAAGTGTAACAGATATTGCAATGTATGTAATTTCTACAAGAAAATTAGGAATTCCTCAAACTAAAAAAGAAGCATTTGATTTATTAAAAAATGCTAATTTGATTTCAGATGAGTTGTGCAAAAATATGAAAGGAATGCTTGGCTTTCGAAATATTGCTATACATGAGTATAAGCAAATTGATGAGGAGATATTACAAGATGTTATTGAAAATCATTTGGATGATTTAACTGATTTTGCAAGACAAATGCTAAAAATATAAGATTTTAGTAAGATTAATATATGTTAGAGTAAAAAAGGAAGGGACGAAGTTAGATGATACAATTTAAAAAAGAAATTGCTAAAGAAATTTCAAAAGCAACAGAAATTGAACAAAATGAAATAGAAGGATATATTGAAATCCCAAAAGACCAGAATAATGGAGACTATGCATTTCCATGTTTTAGACTTGCAAAAACTTTAAAAAAAGCACCACAAGCCATAGCAGAAGAAATAAAAGAAAAAATAGAAATTGATAATAATATAATTG
Source organism: uncultured Clostridia bacterium (assembly GCA_944388745.1). GTDB lineage: Bacteria > Bacillota > Clostridia > TANB77 > CAG-508 > CAG-269. Next base: position 3,276 of record CALXJZ010000090.1, on the reverse strand, counting down.
AAAAAATTGAAGTCTTAGGTGGATATATAAATTTCTATATTAATAAAAAATTACTTGCAAAAGAAGTATTAGAAGAAATATCAAACAAAGAAGAATATGGAAAATCAGAAATAGGAAAAGGAAAAAATATAATAGTAGAATATTCATCTCCTAATATTGCAAAACCATTTCACATAGGACATTTAAGAACAACTTTAATTGGAAATTCTCTATATAGAATATATAAATATTTGGGATATAATACAACAGGAATAAATCATTTAGGAGATTATGGCACACAATTTGGGAAAATGATAGAAGCATACAAAATGTGGGGACAAGAATATGATTTAACTGTTGACCCAATTAATAAATTGATGGACATGTATGTCAGAATTAATGACCTTTGTAAAGCGGATGAAAACGTACTTGAAAGATGCAGAGAAAATTTTAGACTATTAGAAGCGGGAGATAAATACTGCACTGATTTGTGGAATAAATTTAAAGATGTTAGTATGGTTGAATTTGATAAAATTTATGATATATTAAACGTAAAATTTGACTCATACAATGGAGAAGCATTTTATTCAGATAAAATAGATGAAGTAATACAAAAACTTGAAGAAAAAGGAGTATTAATAGAATCAGAAGGTGCAAAAATAGTAGATTTAACAGATGTGGGAATAAAAACACCATGTATAGTGCAAAAAGCAAATGGTTCATCAATATATGCAACAAGAGATTTAGCAGCAATAATGTATAGAGCAAAAACATATGACTTTGATAAATGCTTGTATGTAGTAGCATATGAACAAAATCTACACTTTAAGCAAATATTTGCGGTAGCAAGATACTTAGTAGATGAAAAATATGTAAAAGGATTAGAACATGTATCATATGGTATGGTAGCATTACCAACAGGCAAAATGTCAACAAGACTTGGAAATGTTGTAAAAATAGAAGAATTAATAAATGGAACAATTGAAAAAGCAGAAGAAATAATATCAGAAAAAAATCCAGACTTAGAAGAAAAAGAAGAAGTTGCAAAAAAAGTTGGAATTGGTGCAATCGTATATAACACACTATCAACAGCAAACATAAAAGATCAAATATTTGATTGGAATACAGCTTTAAACTTCCAAGGAGAAACAGGACCATATATACAATACACATATGTACGTACACAAAGTGTATTATCAAAAGTAGAAGAAATGCCAAAATTTGAAGATATAAATATAGAAAAATTACAAGATGAATATTCTATTAATGTTTTAAAAACAATATACAATTTTGAAGACATATTAACTCAAGTAACAAACAAAGAAGAACCATCAATTCTTGCAAGATATTTAATAGATTTAGCAAAAGCATTTAGTAATTTCTATAATGAAAATAAAATTATAGGAGAAGAAAAAGAATTACAAGACGCCCGTATCTATTTAACAAGTTCAGTTGGAAAAGTATTAAAAATAGGTGGTTATTTATTAGGAATGGAAATGCCAAACAAAATGTAGAGTGGTTAGTTTGGGGACAGGTTTGGACTAACCATTTTTGGTCACTTTAGGGACGCCACTTATTACTAATTAAAATAAAAACAAACACCTAAAAGTAAAATTTTATGAAAAAGTTTGATTAAATGAGCTTTTAAAAGATAATGATAGTTTTTAGTAGCTAATATAGCACTAACAAGAAAAAATTAATTTGAAAGTTCTATTTTATAATGATATTATATGTCCATAGTCAGTCTTATGCAAATAAATTTAGAAAGGAGGAAGATTGAATATGGACATTAATGAATTATGGCAAAATATACAAGGAGAATTTAGTAAGCAAAATGAAAGGCTTGATGGCTTAGAAACACAAGTTGGTACTCTAACTAAAGAAGTAGGAGGACTAAAGACACAGGTAAATACATTAAATACAGAAGTAGGAGGACTAAAGACACAGGTAAATACATTAAATACAGAAGTAGGTGGATTAAAAACACAAGTAAATACCCTAAACACAGAAGTAAGTGGATTAAAAAAACAATTTAAAAACTTAAACAAAAAAGTAAACATTTTAACAAGAGATGTAAAAGTTTTAGATACAAGAGTAGGAAGCTTAGAAGAAACAACACAAAGAATTGATAAGAGATTAGATAATACTATCAACATAAATATAGCTAGAATCTTAAATGAGCAAACAGCAATGAGACGAGAAATGAATGAAAAATTTGATAGAGTAATATTACAAAATAATAGAGAACACAAAGAACTTGCTTATCAAATAGCAAAATTACAAGAAGAGCAAGGAAGAATGTATGGATAAAAAATATTATATAAAAGACATTAAATAAGATTACACTTATTTATACAAAAGTGTAATCTTATTTCCTGTTTTTTCAATAAATCCATCTTCTTTAAGAAGCTTTAATTCACGCATCATTGCACTTCTATCAACACTTAAATAATCAGCTAAATCAGTTAAAGAAAAAGGAAGCGAAAAACTTTTAGTCAAACACATTGAAGAAATCAAATTAAAGTATCCAACTAATTTATCTCTAATAGATCTTTTTGTCAAAAGTTCAATACGCATATTTAGATTAGTAACCTTATTTAAAATAAGTTCTGGAAGCAACTCAGTAAGCGTTTCATGAAATTTACAATTTGTTTTACATTTTTTCTTAATATCATCATAAATATAGAACAAAACTTCACATTTGCCTTTTGCTTCAACAAATAATTCATTATTAGTTGAAACCATATAAAAAACTTCGCCAAAGACATCATATTTTGAAAAATGATCTACAATAGTACGGTTACCATTTAAATCATATCTAACTAAATCAGCACTTCCATCGAGAAGAATACATAATTGATTACGTTTTTCTATGTAACTTGTTATAACTTGATTTTTAGAAAAAGATTTCTTTTTGACCTTTTGACAGCTATTTTCAAAGGTTTCAACAAATTGTTTAATATCAAAACTAATATTCATATTTAATTTCATTCCTTTCTCAAGGCACAAATCCGGTTGGAAAAGAATTAAATTTTGGCTAGGAAAACGAGTTTGAAATTTATGAGACGTACTATTTGTACGTTGATTAAATTTTAAATGAAGTTTGACAACGCCAAAATTGTAATTATTTTTCAACCTTCATATCTCGTTACATATTATACAAAAAATTAGTTGCAATTGCAACAAAAGATGCGTAATATTTTTGTAATATAAATGTAATATTATGACGAAATATTGGAAAAAGCAACTTAATAAACGATAGAAAATAATTTGTTGCTTTTGCAACAGAAAAAAGAA
>CALXJZ010000089.1 GCA_944388745.1 uncultured Clostridia bacterium | reverse complement strand
TATTGTAACATGCCTAGTATATAACACAATTTGAAAATTTGTCAAGTTTTTTGAAAAATTTGTTGGAATGCCTTGACATTTAAGGCATCTTATAATATAATATTTTAGCAATTATTAAATGATTAATTTTAGATTGAAACTTCTCCCCGGTGGTTTTAATTTTAAAACTAAATTCATTAGATAATTTGTATATAATATTTAAGAAATTTAATTTTAATAAGAAATAGGAGGGTACGTATTACCATGAATAATACTACATATAGTGCAAAAAAAGGTGAAGTTGAAAGCAAATGGTATATAATTGATGCAGCTAATAAACCATTAGGTAGAGTTGCAACAGAAGCTGCAAAATTATTAAGAGGAAAACACAAACCAACATATACACCTAATATTGATACAGGTGATCATGTTATAATTTTAAATTGTAAAGATGTTATTTTAACAGGAAACAAATTAAATCAAAAAATTTATAGACATCATTCAGGATACATTGGAGGAATGAAAGAAGTTCCAGCCAAAGTAATGCTTGAAAAAAATCCAGAAAAAGCAATGACTTTAGCTATCAAAGGAATGTTACCTCATAATTCTTTAGGTAGACAAATGGCTAAAAAGTTAAGAGTTTATGCTGGAGCAGAACATGAAAATCAAGCTCAAAAACCAGAAGTATGGGAGGTAAAATAGAATGGCAAAAAAAGATAATATTGTTTTTTATGGTACAGGTAGAAGAAAAAGCTCTATCGCTAGAGTTAGATTAGTTGAAGGTTCTGGAAAAATTACAATAAACAAAAAAGATATTGATGAATTCTTTGGACCAGAAACTCTAAAAGTTATCGTTAGACAACCTTTAACAGTTACTAATACAACAGCTAAATATGATGTAATTGCAAGTGTTAAAGGTGGAGGATTTACAGGTCAAGCTGGAGCAATCCGTCACGGTATTGCTAGAGCTTTAAATGAAGCAAATAGCGAATATAGACCAGCTCTTAAATCAAATGGATTCTTAACAAGAGATCCTCGTATGAAAGAAAGAAAGAAATATGGTCTTAAAAAAGCTAGAAAAGCTCCACAATTCAGCAAGAGATAGAAAAAATTGGAACAAATCGTTCCAATTTTTTTGTTATACATTTAAATTTTCTCAAACCTTTTATTCACCACATTCCAATTAAGAATATTCCAAAAAGTCGCAATATAATCTGGTTTTTTAGTTTGATACTGTAAATAATAAGAATGTTCCCACATATCCAATACAAGAAGTGGCTTACACCCCCACAAAGTCAGATTTTGATGCTTTTCACATTGCAAAATCTCTAACTTGTTCCACTTTGGAATCCATGCTAAAATACACCAACCGAGATGCCTCAACCGCTTTACTTGCCTCTGTAAATTGATTTTTAAAAGCGTCATAACTGCCAAAATCTTTTATTATTTGTTCCATTAATTTTGTATCTGGCTCTGTCGGAACAGCTGGCCCCATATTTTCAAAAAATAACTCATGTAATATGATACCAGAACCAAAAAAACTTAAATTTTTCTCTAAACATTTTATATTTGAAAAATCATTTTGTTCTCTTGCCTTTTTTAATTCTTCTTGTGTCTTATTTGTGTTATCTACATACCCTTTGTATAGAATTTTATAATGTAACTCCAAAGTTTGGCTTGAATAATATGGCTCTAGAGCATTTAAAGGATATGGTAATTCAATCATCTTTAACATTTTTCATCTCTCCTTAAAAAAATATATTTAAAACCTCCCAAAATAGTATATTCTATTTAAGGAGGTTTTATTCTATTTCCTAACCTACTCCACTACTTCCAAAGTATCGTTACCATTTAATCCTTCCAAATTATAATACGTACTTGGAATATTTCCAACAATAACATTCTCAATCAAAAGTACTTGATTAGTAATTTGCCTTTCAATATTATCAAAAGGAGTCAAAATTGAAACATTACATTTAACCTCTAAATACACTCTATGCAAAGTTTGATTAATCCCTTGTGCTGTAAATTCACTTCTTAAATCAGTTTCAACATTTCCTATTGTAGAAATCCTAATTTTAATACCAGGTCCTCTTCCTGCCAATAATTTAAAACCTGTAAAACTCCCAAGTGCTATCTCTATATCATCTCTTCCCTTATTATCTAATTCAATTTGTATTTTATTTGCTACATCTGAAATTATTTCATTAATTGGTACTACATTTGATTTAATCATAGTTATATTTCCATTAGTATCTTTTTCTATTGTAAATAGTTCATCATAACTATGTTCTCTCATAACATTTGTTGCTTGTTCATTTGATACTATTGTTGCTATTGATTTTGCTTCATTTTCACACAGAGTATCAAATATCGGCAACACTGAATCTAAAATAATTTTTACAGTTAAAAAAGCTATTGTGAAAATTGTTAAAATCTTTATTACTTTTTTTGTCTTTTTCTTTTTGAAACTACTTCTTGCTCGAAAAAAGATTTTAGGAACTCTTATTCTTGGTCTAGAATAAATTTTATACATAACTACTTACTGAACCTGTTTTAACATATTTAGGAATAAATAATTTCTGCCCAGGCTGTATTAAATTTTCATCTTCTATTCCATTTGCTCTTACAATATCATCAACTGTACTTCCAAACTCTTTTGCTATATTCCACAATGTATCATCTTTTTTCACTATATACATTAAAATACTATAATCTTCTTCTTCTCTTTCACCATTAGTTTGTATTTCATTCATTACATTCATATTTGCAGTTTTATAAGTTTGTAAATCCATTTTTGCATCAATATTACTTGTAACAAGATTTCCTTCTTGAATTATAAAGTCCTGATTTATTACTTCTATATTAGTTTTAGTATTTACATTTTCTCCATCCTCTACACCTTCCATTGTGTAATCAAAAGGAATCTTTACTATTCTTGTATCTGCTTGCATGTCATTTCCTGATATTAAAAATCTTAATTCCATTGCACCTTCATACATTATTTTATTACTAAATTTACTCTCATTCTCAATTATTGGCACTACTTCTACATCTAATATGTTTCCATTATTCAATCCTTCAACTTCAACTTTTTCTCTAATTTGAATCATTCCAGAAGTATTCCTTTTTGCTACCATAGTTGTTATTTGTTTTTTGTTATATTCCAAGTTTTCAGATGGACTATACAAATCTTGTATGAATGTAATTTGTCTTTCTTCATAGACAGATGCTGATATTTCTACTTCTATTTCTACATACATACTATGTTCTTCAATTGCATTTAACTTTAAAAGCATATTTTTAATTTCATAATTCATATCACAAATATTATTTTCATTTACATTTTGAATATCTATAAATCCAACGATTGGGATTTTTGTACTTACTGAATTAATACGATTATCTTCTGTTAGATACAAGATTTTGACTTGTGCTTCTGCTTTTGTTAATATCTTATTATAGCTAACTTTAACATCTTTATCACAGATATTTATATCTACTTTTAAGATTTCAGCTATATTATCTACATTATTTACTGAAATTGTATCTTTTGCATAAATTTTTGTTGAACCACTACCTACCAAAGAATTTACGTTTGCATCATCTCTTAACATTTGCATATCGCCTGAATTTTGAATATCACTAACTATTGAAATATCTTCTTTTAAATAAATGTTGTAACTTACTTCTAAAGTTGCTTTTATTCCTATTTTTCTTCCATTTATCACTTTGCTTTCCATAGATTTTACTTTTGTTTCTAATTGACATTCCATTTCCTCATTTATACCTGGCACTTGTATTGACTCTGAAAAATCTAGGCTTGTAGAAAGTCCTCTTATTTTATCTTGTTCATTGTCTGCCATATACATTATATATGTATTTATATTTCCGTCAATTCTTATCTTTCCGTCTAGTATTTCTTTTTTATATACACATACAACCCCACTTGTACAAATTGTATTCAAAACATCAGGTTTAGAATCTGGTACAATCATATCCCCTTCTACCATTATTATTTCCTTTTTTGAAGTAATTAATTTGTTTATACATAAATTTTCATTTACTGTTTCAACAACCATTTTTTA
>CALXJZ010000088.1 GCA_944388745.1 uncultured Clostridia bacterium | reverse complement strand
AAAAAGAAAACTCAGTAGAAATTTTAAGAATAATAGATAAAATAGAAAAAATAGGAAAACAAGCTGTAATTGAAGAATTAGAAAAAATAGATGTATCAAAAGAATCAATAAATAAAATAATAGAATTTATAGAAATTAGCGGAACATCAAAAGAGAAAATAGAAAAATTAAAAGAACTAAAAATCAATAATGAAACTTTTGAAAAAGGATTAGAAGAATTAGAATTTGTATATGAAAATATTAAATTGTTTGGTGTGCCTGAAGAAAATTATAAAGTAGATTTAACGATTGCAAGAGGACTTGACTATTATACTGGAACAGTATATGAAACATTTTTAAATAATTATCGTGAAATTGGAAGTGTATGTTCAGGAGGAAGATATGAAAACTTAGCAGAATATTATACCAATAAAAAACTTCCAGGAGTTGGTGTTTCAATTGGATTAACTAGACTATTCTATAAATTAAATGAATTAGGTTTAATAAAAGCAACAAAGAAAGCAATTTCAGATATAATAATAATACCAATGTTAGAAGATTTAAGTAAGCCAATTAAACTTGCAACAGAACTTAGAAGTTTGGATATTAATACAGAAATATATAGCAATCAAAAGAAATTAAAAGCAAAAATGAAATATGCGGATAAATTACAAATTCCATATGTAATTGTTATTGGTGAGGATGAAATTAATTCAAAAGAGATTAAATTAAAAAATATGGAAACTGGGGAAGAAGAACTAATCGAGTTAGATGCAGAAAAGATTGCTAACAAAATAGATGTTGACATTTTAACTAAATAAAAGTATAATTAATATGTACTATATAAAGAGAGGAAGAGAATTATGCTTGCAAAATATTGGAAAAAAATCGGAATGTTAATTTTAATAATTGCTTGTGTATTTAATATTATGAATAAATTAGTACATAAATTGTCATTAAACAAAGAAATGATTTATTCTGCAACATATATGCAGGAAACTCAAGAAGAACAATCATCACAAGAATAGTTTAAAATTGATACAAAAATAAAGATAATACAGATATAATATATAAAATTAAAAATAAAAATTTTGCAAATTAAAAAATATCTTAAAATAATACTTGAAAAAATAGATAAAATATGTTATTATAAAAAGCAGTCATGTTATTAAATACGAGAAAGAGGTGAACTAGAATGAAAGAAGGAATACATCCAAACTATAACCAAACAACAATCACATGCGCATGTGGTAATGTTTTAGAAGTTGGTTCAACAAAAAAAGATTTAAAAGTAGACGTATGTTCTAAATGCCATCCATTCTGGACAGGAAACTTAAGACAAGAAACAGTTGGTGGTAGAGCAGATAAATTCAAGAAAAAATATGGTTTAGCATAATTAAATGTCGTATTGGGGACGTTTCTCATACGACATTTTTATATTTTAATATTTAGTTTTTAAATAATTTTTTTATATCTTTTTCTGTTATATAGTCATAAACATCTAATTTTTCTTTTTTATTTGAAAGAGGAGCCATTAAATATCCTTTTGAATTCAAGAATACAGGATAATTAAAAACATCCATAAATATTTCTACATTTTCATTATCATTAGAATCATATCCATATCCAATTTGAATCCATTCGTTATTTTCATTTTTTGTAAAAAATAAAACATATGGACGATAATATTCTTCTGGATCCATGATTTCAAAAGTTGCTAAATATATTTTTTGAAATTCTAATCCCTCAATAGCAAATTTTTTAACATATTTAATATCTAATAAATTCATTTTTCTAGCATCATCAGGCATATAATCATAATTTTCTAGTTTTTTTACGGGTGTTGGATGATTACAATTTATATAATATAAATTAACTGTATTGCCTAAGTCATAGTCTATATATGATTTCATGTCTAATTTTCCCCATAATTCAATTAAGTTAGTATTTTTAGACTTTTTAGTTAATTCTAAAAGTTTATTAGCATTTAGATTTTCAAAGAATTCATAGTCTACATCTGTGTCGTTTGCAAATCGTCCTTTTCTATAAAGCTCTTGTAAATCAAAATTATATAATCTTTTACGTGTATTTGTTTTTTGTAATGAATCAAATATTCCCATATTAGTTCAGACCTTTCTTATGTACGGATTTTGTCATATATATTTTATATAATATTTTTTAAAATACTGCAAGTTAATTTAAAAGAAAATAAAAGTATTGAAATATTAAATATAATAAGATATAATATTAACATAAAAATCTACAATTTGTAGTTCATATAGATGTAACTTGTAAACAAATTTGTTTTAGTTTAAGAGGAGGAGAATATGACAGATAAAATAAAGAAATGGTTAATACGGAGAAGTGAAGGCGTAAAAAAAGTAAAGAAATGTGAAACAGTTCTTCTTATTATTTTAACAATTACATTTATTATAGGTGTAATTGCGAATAATGATTTTTGTTTAACTATAAGTTTCTTTGGCTTCTTATTATTAACAGTATTATTAAGATTGATAGTGATCTTTTTGGAAACTATAAATAGGAACAAAGACAAAATACTTCAGAACAATATAATTTACGTATTATTAAGTGAGGCTGAGTTTGTACAGGACTATCTTCATTATTTAGTTAATTGGCCAATAGCACTTTTTTCTTTATTTTTATACTCTAATATTCCAGAAGAAAAACATTTCATGGCAATATTATTGTTACTTATATTAGTTATTTCTTTAGTGATATTAGAGATAAAATTATCAGAAAAAATTTCAAGTATTTTTAAGGAAAAATTGTCATAACCTTTACCCAACATATGAAATTCATATGTTGGGTTTACTAATATTAATAAAGCATTAAAATGGATTTGTAATAAATTGATTATTGTTAAAAATACTGTTAAAATTCCTTGCAAAATGTAATAAAATGTAATAAAATAGAAAAGCAGAAAATATAGAGAGGAACATATTTATGAATGAAATAGAAGAACAAAAACAATACATGCAAAAAGTAAAAGAAATAAATGAAAATATAAAACAAAAAGACAAACAAAATAATAAAAAACTAAAATACACAATCCTAACAATGGGTTGTCAACTAAATGAAAACGACTCAGAAAAACTATGTGGAATGTTAGAAGAAATGGGTTATGAAAAAACAGAAAGCGGGCAAGAAGCAGATATAGCATTATTTAACACATGTTGTGTTAGAGAAAATGCTGAGGACAAATTATTTGGCAAGTTAGGAGAACTAAAAAGACTAAAAGAAGAAAAAGGTATAATCATTGCTATTGGTGGATGTATGATGCAAGAAAAACACATAACAGATAAAATAAAGCAAAGTTATCCATTTGTAGATATAATATTTGGAACGCACACTCTACATAAATTTCCACAAGATTTATACAAAGTATTAACACAAAAAACAAAATTAGAAGATATATTGGATATTGATGGAAAAGTATATGAAGGTTTACCAATAAAAAGAGATAGTAATATTAAAGCATCTGTAACAATAATGAATGGATGCAATAATTTTTGTAGTTATTGCATAGTTCCATATGTTCGTGGAAGAGAAAGAAGCAGAGAGCCAAGAGCAATCATTGAAGAAGTAAAAGGCTTAGCAAAACAAGGGTATAAAGAAATTACCCTTTTAGGGCAAAATGTAAATTCATATTTAAGAGTAGAAAGAGAAAAACAAATAACATTTGAAGAATATGAAGGTGTACATTCATTTGCAACTTTATTAGAAGCAATTAACAAAATAGAAGGAATTGAAAGAATTAGATTTGTTTCACCACATCCAAAGGATTTTACTGATGACGTAATTGATGCAATTAGTAAATGTGATAAAGTTTGTAAATTAGTACATTTACCATTACAATCTGGAAATACAAAAGTATTGAAAGAAATGAATAGAAAATACACTAAGGAGCAGTATTTAAATTTAGTTGATAAAATGAAAGCTAAAATACCAAATTTAACTTTATCAACTGATATTATAGTTGGTTTTCCAGGCGAGACAGATGAAGAATTTGAAGATACACTTGATGTTGTAAGAAAAGTCAAATTTGAACAAGTATATATGTTTATATATTCAAGAAGAGTCGGAACACCAGGAGATAGAATGGAAAATCAAGTACCAGAAGAGATAAAGCATAAAAGATTTGACAAATTAAAAGAATTAGTTGAAAGCCAAATAGAAGAAAATAATCAAAAATATGTCGGAACAATACAAAAAGTTTTAGTTGAA
>CALXJZ010000087.1 GCA_944388745.1 uncultured Clostridia bacterium | reverse complement strand
CTTGGCATAGCATTATACGTATCTTTAGAAAGCAATGTAGTTGAAACCACTTTACCATCAAGCATTTTAGTAATATAAGTTTCTACCTGTAAACCATTTGCTCCTTTTTGCTTAACCTGTTCTGTGCCCTCTGGTAGGCTTGAATCCTCTATATATTGAGTAGTATATGGGATTGTTGCAATTACTTTTGGTGTAAAATCAAAAGTATATTCAACCTCTTCTTTAATACCATAAATTGATATTGTAGCTATTCCATTTCTTGCAGTTGCTACTATTCTTACTGGATAATCTCTTGTATTTTTAAACCTAAAATCTGTTGAACCATATGCAACCGTTGCATCTCTTCCAGCAGGCACATATGAAGTTACAAATTGATGGTTTCTTCTCTCTACGATTTCTAAATTTGCTTGTAGAACTGCATTATATAGAGTCGAAGAAATTTGGCAAATTCCTCCTCCTAATCCGTCTACAACTTCTCCATTTGAATATATTTTTGCACTTTTATATCCAGCTGCTATTGTTCTTGCACCTAGAGTTTTATTATATGAGAAAGTTTCTCCTGGTAAAATTACTTGGTCATTCAATTTTTCACATGCTAATTCTAGGTTTGTTGATCTATCTTCATCACTAACATCATATCTAGTTGTATATGTTCCTAGTTCATCTGATAATGCTTGTGGTCCTATATCCTTTAATGTTACTTCAGGTTCTGTTATTGTAAGTGGAATAACATATTCTTCTTTATCTTCTTGTAAAATATTTTTTGCCGCTTCTACATCAAAATCAATGCCTTCTACTTCGGGATATACTGCAAATGGTTCTTCTGTAATGTATGCATCTTGAGCTTCTTCATATATTTCATCATGTATTTTTTGTATATCTATTTCATCTGGTTCTTTCTCAATTACTGGGATTTCTATGTAATCATCATTAATATCTGTGCTATTAAGTTTTTCTTTTACTTTATTTAATAATGTATCTGTGTCAATTACTATACCTTTTTTACCCTTTGTTATAATCAATTCATTTTCTTCAATAGAATAACTAGATTGAATTAGTATTCCCGGTAAGTTAACACCAATATCCTCAATTGTTTGTGTTGTAACATCTTCATTTAATGTCATTTCTACTGGTATATTTTTCTTTGAAATTAGTGTAAATAAAATTTCATAATTATTTTGAAAAATATTATCTTTTTTTCCTATTTCGTATGCATTATTTACTGCTTGTTCAATTTCATAATTTACTTCCATTAATGTAGGATTTAGCGTTGTTTCATAATCATTATATATTAGGTTTATGTCTTTCTCTTTTTTCTCATTATATATTAATTCTAATTTTGCTGTCGCTTCTTCTTTACTTAAACCTGACATGTCAATTCCTGCAATTGATATACCACTCATTATTTTGTCATTATTTATATTTACTAATGCAAAAATTGTTGATACAAAAAGTGCTATTACTATGATTATTATTGATAGAATTATAATTTGTTTTTTTCTTTTTTTCTTTTGGATATACATCTCTTTCATGTCTTTTTCTTGTCTTTTTGGGCTTTCTTTTGATTTTTCAAACTTTACTTCATTTTTATTTACTTTTGACTCTTCTTTATTGTTTGTTATTTTTTCTTCAACTTTGTTTTCTTTTACTTTTGTATTATTTTCTTCTTTATTTTTCATTTTTTAATCATTCCTTTCCTAATTTTATACTGTGTTAGAAAAGAATTTAATCTTTTATACATTTTATTAATTTTTTGTAATTATTATTTCCCCAATATTATATTAACATATTCGCATATTTTTGACAATATTCTTCTTTGTTACAAATATTACATTTTGATTACATTTTGCAAAAATACTTGAACAATGTAGAATTTAATATTATAATGTTGATAGCAAAAGACAAAGGAGAAATTATGATGGAATTAACAAAAAACATATTTTTTAATACTGATAAATTAGTTGAAAATAGTAAAGTTAAAATTTCTTATACTGGAAAACTTTTTCAAGATAACTCTGAAGAAGTTTCTATTCATTATGGTTTTGGTTTGAATTGGGATAATGTAAATGATGTTCCAATGGAAAAAACTGATTTAGGTTTTCAAGCTGAAATCCAATTAGGTGAAGGTGATTCTTTTAATTTCTGTTTTAGAAATGAAAATAATTGCTGGGATAATAATGAAGGACAAAACTATATTTTTCCTTTAGAAAAAGTTCAAAATGAATTAATAGTTTTAGATGATGAACCAGTTGCTTTAGGTTCTCCTAGAAAATTAAGAAAATCATATTTATGGAGTAAAAAGATTCGTTTAGCTGTATATAAAATTATTACTTATCTTCCAAAAATTATTTCTGGGAATTATAAGAGAAAATTAAATCGTAATGAAGCATAGACAGGGATTAAGGGACAGTCCTAAAAATCCCTGTTTTTTTGTTTTTAAAATTCAAAGCTCTATGTTATAATCCATCCACCATTAATTGAGATAATTTGACCAGTTGTATAATTATCATTAATTAACCAATTTATACATTTAGAAATATCTTCCACTTTTCCAATTCTTTCTAATGGAATTTCTTCTTTGATATTTTCTAACTCTTCTTCGTTGAAATTTCTACACATGTCTGTATCAACTATTCCTGGTGCAATAGCATTTACTCTTATATTTGAAGGTCCTAATTCTTTTGCCAATGCCTTAGTCAATCCATCTATTCCAGCTTTTGAAACAGAATATAGAACTTCCATTGAAGCACCTACCATTCCCCAAACTGAAGAAATATTAATTATACATCCATTTTTATTTTTTATCATATTAGGTATTACTTCTTGACTTACTGCAAAAGCTGAATATAAATTAGTATTAATTACTTTATTCCAATCTTCATCTGTTTCATCAGTAAATAATTTATATTCACTAATTCCTGCATTATTTATTAAAATATCTATTTTTCCGTAATTTCCTATTGCATATTGAACTAGATTTTTTATTTCTTCTCTTTTAGAAACATCTGCTTTTACAATGTCAATTAAAACTCCTTCTGCTTCTAATTCCTTTTTTAGCTCAATTGCTTTTTCTTTTGAATTATTGTAATTTGCTATTACCTTAATATTTTGTTTTGCTAGACTTTTTGCTATTTCTCTTCCAATGCCACGAGACGCTCCTGTTACTATTGCTACTTTTTCCATACTTTTTTCTCCTTTAATTTTTCTTATTATATTATATCATGTTTATTTCTGTTTTGTAATATTTAATATTATTTTTTTATTATAACATCTTTTAGTATTGACCGCTTACAAAAAATCTACATAACAATTTATTTTTTGTATTATTTGTGATATAATGCATGTATGTCAATGCTGATATTTTGCTTTTAAAACTATTGTCTCAATTCAATAAGGAGGGTAAACATTACGAGATATAGAGGCAAATAGCAGTCAACTGACAGCAAAAAACATTAATTAACTTTAGTAAAAGGAGGTATTATCATGAAAATACATGGAGGCGGTTCTCGTATTCGAGAGACATTTGAAGGAATTGGCTTGACTGGTGATTTGGAACCAACACATAGAGAGTCTATTGAATCTTATATCTATCAGACAGGAAAACATGTGGTGAGTTATGAGGAAATCAAAAAAAAGTTTCATGGTACTGGAATAATAGGAAAGGAAAGGGAAACGAAGAATCAAGAAAAATGAATCAATATACTAATCCATTATCGGTACAGAATATCTATAGCTTTTGTTGATTAAACTAGCTTAAAGTAATTTCTGAAGCTAAAAGAATTCCTGAATAATGCAAATTGTTCAGGAATTTTCTTTAATTAATATATTTTTAATGCTATAATTAAAAAAGCCAATAATCAAGCCCTCTGCAAGACTAATGACCTTTATTGGAGCCACTTCCCAGATTCGAACTGGGGACCCTCGCATTACAAGTCAACAGTCTTTTATTGACTTTGTTATTCTAAATTGCTTAATATTACTATAATAGCAGACTTTTTCAATTTTTTCAAGTGATGAAAAAAAGTTTAAAATAGTTTAAAGAGATTTAATTAAATTTGTATAAAACCATTTTAGTTTGTGTTTTTGGGGATTTTGTGGGGACTTTCCTTACAAAATAATTCTAATTGGAACGATAATATGCCAACAGAGATAAGACAAAAAAAGCAATATCAAACAAAAGATCTTCAGAAAGATAAAGAATTTGAAGAAATTACATTTGATAATTTTTAATAGTATGGTATAATCTTAGCAAATAGTAATTTATAAAGGAGATATAATTATGGATTATTATCATATGACATCATTGGATAGGCTAAACTCAATTAGT
>CALXJZ010000086.1 GCA_944388745.1 uncultured Clostridia bacterium | reverse complement strand
ATAAGTAATTCTAAAGGAGGTTTTTCTTTTGTTAAATAATAAGGTAGAAATATGTGGCGTAAACACTAGCAAATTACCTTTACTATCAAAAAAAGAAAAAGAAGAACTATTCATAAAAATAAAAGCAGGAGATGAAGAAGCAAGACAAACATTTATAAAAGGAAATTTAAGATTAGTATTAAGTGTAATACAAAGATTTCATGGTAGAGGAGAATCAGCAGATGACCTATTTCAGGTAGGATGTGTTGGACTAATTAAAGCAATAGATAATTTTGATTTGAGTCAAAATGTTCAATTTAGTACTTATGCTGTTCCAATGATAGTTGGGGAAGTAAAAAGATATTTAAGAGATAATAATAGTATAAGAGTAAGCAGGTCTGTTAGAGATTTAGCATATAAAGCAATTCAAGTAAAAGAGAGGTTTAATAAAGAGCATGGAAGAGAACCGAAAATTGAGGAAATAGCCAATGAATTAGGAGTGGAAAGAGAAGAAGTTGTTTTTAGTTTTGATGCAATTCAGGATCCAGTATCATTGCAAGAGCCAGTATATAATGACGGTTCAGAGGGAATATATATAATGGATCAGGTAAAAGATAGTAAAAACACAGATGAATCTTGGACAGAAAAAATGGCTATTGAAGGAGCTTTAAAAAAGCTAAACGAAAAAGAAAGGATGATAATAACTAAGAGATTCTTTGATGGAAGAACTCAAATGGAAGTTGCAGATGAAATAGGAATATCTCAGGCACAAGTTTCTAGATTAGAAAAAAGTGCTATAAGTCATATTAGAAGATGGTATAAATAAAACTTAATAAAAAGACTTCTCAAAATAGGAATAAATATATATAATATAGTAAATGAAAATAGGAGGAGAAGAAAATGAAGTATGAAATTTTAGGAAAAACTGTACCAATAGTTGAAGCAACATTAAATAAGGGGGAAAGTCTTTACACACAAAGTGGTGGGATGACATGGCAATCACAAGGAATAAAGATGGCAACTAATGCACGTGGTGGAGTAATGAAAAGTTTAGGAAGAATTTTTACAGGAGAATCAATTTTCATGAGCTCATATACAGCAGAAGTGGATGGAGCAAAGGTTGCTTTTGCAACAACAGTACCAGGCGATATTATGCCAATAAATATGTCAGAAATTTCTAATGGACTTATCTTGCAAAAAGGAGCATTTTTATGCGCAGAAGATGATATCGAATTAAAAGTGAAATTCACAAAAAAGATTTCAGCAGGACTATTTGGAGGAGAAGGATTCATCTTGCAAGAAGCACAAGGAAATGGAATGTTATTTTTAGAAATAGATGGTGATCCAATTATTAAAGAATTAGCATCAGGCGAAGTATTGAAGGTTGATACAGGAAATGTAGTAGCATTTGAGCCATCAGTTTCATATCAAATAGAGACAGTTAAAGGATTAGGAAATATATTTTTAGGTGGTGAAGGGTTATTTTTAACTAAATTAACTGGACCAGGTAAAGTAATATTGCAATCACAAAACTTTATGGATTTTGCAGGTAGAATTGCTTCAATTATTCCATTGGGAAAATAGAATTCTGAGAAAAATATAAATAAATACAAGGTGGAAATTTTATTAGAGTAAATGAATTAAAAATCAATTAGAGAAGTGAAAAAATACTTTAGCTAATTGATTTTTTTTATAGAAGATGAATATATATAGTAAAAGGATAAACTACGTAAATATAATAAATTTTTTTAGGAGGTAGATAGTTTTGTCTATGCAAGATAAAGGCTTAGATTTTAAACATAAAGAGGTTATAAATATAACAAATGGAAAACGATTAGGGTATGTTCAAGATGTTTGTGCTGATTTAGAAACTGGAACTATAACTTCAATCATAGTTCCAGGTTCTAATAAAGTTTTAAATATTTTTTCGAGTAATAATGAAATAGTGATTCCGTGGCAGAAGATTAAATGTATAGGAGATGATATTATATTGGTTGAAATTTAGATAATTTAAAGCAAGTTTTGAAAATTCAACATATATAAAGGTATCCAAGATAATGATAAAAAATTAGACAACAGCACCTAAAATTAAAATACCAATATTATCATTATAAATCTCATCAAACTGAGAAATAGGGAGAGGATTTTCTCCAATGCCTGCTTCAATTGTATAACCGTGGTCTATTATAGGTTTGAATAAACCAATCTTTATAACCGGCAAAACTTGAATTATATGGAGTTTCTGATAATCTATAACCACTTGCTTGTGCAAATTTTTCACCTATTTCTAAACTGTTTGGTGGATTAAAATTTTGAAATTGCCAATAAATTTCTTGACCTTGAGTATGATAAGCAATTACTAATCTGAAGTCATGCATCAATGTGAAATTATAAATAGCTAAACTTTCAGGTTCTGTTAACGGCCCATATCCAACAAAATCACGTGGAGCAGGTTGATCAAATCCTTGAGAATATTTTATTTCTCTTGCTTGTTCCCAACCAGCAGGAAATTGTAAATTTAAATCTACACCATTAATATTTGCCTTCCAGCCAGAAGGAAAAGGAATACTAGGAAAGTTATTAGCTATAGATAAAGCTCTTTCATAAGCAAATGAATTGGTAGGTAGACTTCCAGTAACTAAATTAACTCCATCAGGATTTACCATAGGCATGATATATATACTGGAACTATTAAATAGATTTCTAATATTATAACCATATAAAGAGCTATTTTGAACATAAGCGGTCGCATAGTCTTTGATAAATTTCATTAAAAGAGTACATGTTATCCATTCATTTGCGTGAATTCCGCCTGAGTAAAATACCTTATTAGGTCCTTTACCAAGTTTTATAACATAAATATTTTTTCCCATTACACTATTTCCAACTATTTGTATATTGAGAAAAGGATAGAGAGAATTTAAACTTATTAAATTACTTCTTAATAAATTGTAAGTATAATTAACATTTGTTGAAACAATACTCATATATATCACCAATATATAATATGAGAAGATAAAAATTAAGTGAATGTGTTGATAAAATATCTAAAATATTGTATAATTAATAGGTATCTGGGGATGTAATGGTTTCGACATATTACCAGAAATATAAATAGCAAGTAGTGGATTCTCGTTGGCCACTTAAAAAACGAGAAACTAAATATAAACGCTAATAAACAAGAAGTAGCATTAGCTGCCTAAGTTGCAGCTACACTTTACTAGGTACCCCACATATTTAGATAAAGTGCCAATTTTGTGGGAAACAAAACTACTTTCGCTTCAAAAGTAGTGGGTATTTTAGAAGCTATATTTTATTTTAACCTGTTTATCGGTGAAAATAAGATGAATTTAAAAGATAAACTAAACTTGTAGAAGTTTATATGGAAAGTATTATGGACAGGAGTTCGACTCTCCTCATCTCCACCATTGTTCCCTTATATGAACACTGTCTACTATGTTGGTGGATTTGCTGTGAATATAAGGTTTGAAGATTATAATAAATAAGCGGGTATAATTTAGTGGTAGAATGCCATGCTTCCGACCTGGTCGCGCGAGTTCGATTCTCGCTACCCGCTCCAACGACGAATCTGTTCGAACTAATAGAACAGTATTGATACAGAATCAATCAGAACATAAATCTGGTTGATTTTTTTGTTGCCTAAAAACAATATAAAAATCATCCAAATGAAAGGATGGTGCAAATAAATGAAGATAATTAAACAAGAATTACAATTTGAAGAAAATCTAAAGCAAAGGCTAGAATTTATATGTGAGTTTTCTAAAGTTACCCCCACTTTTATCAATGGTAGTATAAGAAAAATTGAAAAAACTAATCTCACATATATTGAACCACACAGAGTCATTATTAAAAATATTACTTTTTTAGTTTTTAATTATTCTAATGACGTGTATATTTCAAATTTGACTAAAAAGATTAAATTATCAGAACTAGAAGAATATTTGAAAAATATATAAATACCAGTATTTGACATTTCTTAAAATTATGATATAATGTCTTATGTAAACGCTTTGGCTTATTAGGAGATGATTATATGATTTTAAAAAAATTATATTTTAAAATAGAAAATCTACAGAGATGTCATTAGTATTAGTTTGTACTTATGATGTCTCTTTTTTGTTAGATAGGAGGTTTAAAATTGAACGAAGAAAAGAAAAAATGTGGGCTATATATGAGAGTATCAACAGAAGACCAAGCTCGTGAAGGATTTAGCCTTCCAGAGCAAAGAGAAAGATTAGAATCGTTTTGCAAGTTTAAAGGTTATGAGATAATAGATTATTACGAAGATGCTGGGATAAGTGCTAAAACTGGTAATCATAGACCAGAGTTTGAAAGATTAAAAAATGATATAAAAGCTAAAAAAGTAAATACAATAGTTGCCTTGAAACTAGATAGAATAACTAGAAGTATTTATGATTGGGA
>CALXJZ010000085.1 GCA_944388745.1 uncultured Clostridia bacterium | reverse complement strand
TAATCAAATATTTTTGTTAATACTTCTATTGTCATATGATTATGTAATAATTTTAAATTTGTTATTTTTACTAATTCTTGTCCTACTGTCATTTTTCCTACTGCCTGTGGTCCAGTTATTATTATAAATTTCATACTATTCCTTCTTTGTTATTATTTTATTAATTTCTAATTTTACTATTTCATATTTAATTTGTAATTGTACCTTGATGAAAATACAATTTAAATTCTTTGTTTTCGTAAATCCAAATTGATGTTCTAAGCACCATTTGTTTCCCA
This sequence comes from uncultured Clostridia bacterium, assembly GCA_944388745.1. Taxonomy (GTDB): domain Bacteria; phylum Bacillota; class Clostridia; order TANB77; family CAG-508; genus CAG-269. The sequence goes on along the minus strand of CALXJZ010000085.1, from coordinate 4,163 downwards.
TCATGTTTTGACTTGTAATGTACTATAAAAGTTTTTTCATCTATCTGATTAACAGCAAAATCTAATATTTGTATGTTTCTATCTTCTGAATTCAATAAATAATTAATAGTTCCATCTCTACTAAAGATTCTGCCTGACTTTCCAAATTCAAAAAAATCCTTATGAAATATTTTTTCTAAATTTTCTTTTTTTGAACAGAAACTTTTTTTAAACAATAAATTCTCATATTCTAACAGTTTATCCACAATTTTTCTCCTTTATTAACAGTCTAAATATTACATTTCATAAATATACCCAACTTCTTTATATTTTTTGCCTTCTATTTCAAAAAATCTTTTATCATTTAATAATTTTCCACCAATCTTCTCATAGAACTTTCTTGCATTTTTATTTTTTTCTAAGCACCATATCACCATTTTATTCTTATTCTTGTTTTTCAAATCAGCCATTACATATTCTACTAATTTTCTCCCTACTCCTTTTCCTAATTTATCACAATCAACATATATGGCTATTATTTCTGAATCTATGTCAGTATTATTATAATTAGTATTATCATCATATCTGCAATATCCCAACACCTTTCCATTTTGTTCTGCTACAATCACATTTCCAATATTATAATGCTCTTTCCACTTTTCTATTTTTTTGTTTCTATCTAAATTATCTAATATTTCATCATCTATTATTCCTTTATACACTTTTCTCCAGTCTTTAATATTTATATCCACAATTTGCTCAATATCTTCGTACTTCACTTTTCTAATTAATAATTCTCTATTTTCCAACTCATCATTAATTTTATGTATTGGAAATTTTTTGGATTTTACTATGTCTTTTAAACATTTAGGTAATAGATTACATTCATCTATTCTATCTAGATCTATCCACTCATATTGTAAATATTCTTTTCCCTCTGAATTGTGCATTGTATAATTTATCTTTTTATCTTCTTCATCGGCAAACTCTATTCTATATAAAAAATATATTTCATGATATTTCTTATTTTCCATCTCAAAAAAATTCTCAATTGTTGCTGCATACCCTAATATCTCAATTTTTTTACCTAATTCTTCTTGTATTTCCCTTTTTATTGTTTGTTCTGAACTCTCTCCTATTTCTACCCTTCCACCTGGTAAACAGTAATGGTCTTTATTTGTAGTTTTATGTGTTAATACTTTATTATTATGTATTAGTATTCCTCCTGCTCTTATGTTCAGTTTATAGTCTTCAACATCTAACGTTAAATCCATATCTACATCACACCTTTCAAAAAACTTTATCTTCTCCTATCAACAGCATAACTACTTCCCATAACAGACTTAGCAGCATGTTTTACTTGAGCACCAACTTCTCCTATCTCTAGAATATTTCCAAATCTACCAACATCTGCAACAACAACTCCAATTGAAAGCGAAGTTAGTGGAAATTGTTCAACAATTCCTTTACGATTAGCAACCTCTATGTAACCTTTTTCTAAATCCTCATCAGTAAAATATCTTTTAACATTTTCATCAAAATGTGCTAATATATTTTGACATAATTTTTCACATGTTAAACCTGATACAATAGCCACAAAATCGTCCCCACCAATATGCCCTATAAAAGTATCTTCCATTCCACTTTCATGAACACATCTAATTATTGTATCTGCTGTAAACTCTATAATCTGATCTCCTTTCAAGAAACCATACACATCATTATATGCTTTAAAATTATCCAAGTCCAAATACAAAACACAAAATGGTTCTTTTCGTAAAATTCTCTTTTTTAATTCTGCATGTATTTGTACATTTCCTGGTAGTCCTGTTAATGGGCTCATTCTTCTGTTACTTGTTAATAATCTATTTACATTTTTTACAGTGTAATATAAATAATATTCATCAACTGGTTTTTTGATATAATATTCTACCGATTCTTGTAATATCCTAATTCTATGTTCTCTACTTGAATTTGAAGATACAACTATAACTGGTGTAATTGTATTATCTTCGTCTTTTCTAATTCTTCTACATAATTCTACAACATCTATATTTATTGCATCCTCGTTTATAACTATTAGAGATGGAATATTTTTCAATGCTATATCTATTTGTTCGCTTTTAACACTAATAAATTTGAATTCTTTATCATTTTTAAATAATTCTCTAAAAATCACAATTGATGAATCATCATCATCTATTATATATATTTCTTGTACCATTTTATCCCCTACCCATTTTTTCTTAATTATATACAAAACTGTTACAATATTTCAAGTTTTTTCCGTCTTTTTTAGCTTTTTAATTACTTTTTTTCTCAGATTGAGCTTCTTCAATCACTTCTTTGCTTTTTTTCTTTTTCTTTTCTATCTTTTGCTTTAACTCTTCTTTTATTTCTTTTAATTCAACCTTTTTATTTAAAACTTCTGTTATTTCTTTAGTATTAATAGCTGGGAAAGCCTTTTTCAAACGATATACATTTTTATATAAACGCAAAATTGCTTTATTTCTTTTATACTTCAATTGTTCAATTAAATGTTGAACATTTTCTTCATTTAATTTTTCTTTAATTTCGTTATTTAATTTTTCTATTTTTTCTAGTGTCACTTTTATATTTTTAACCTTAATAATACTTGATATCGTATCTACTAAAATGACTATACCTAAAATACTATATACAAAAATTAATATTCTAATATCAATTTTCGCCATCAAATTTTCTATCGCTGGATGTATAAAATTAACAAATATTACTCCTAAAATTCCCCAAAATATTGAATTTGTTAAGCATATTCTTCCTTGAAAATTGAATTTATGATTTGAATAATCCCAATACTTTGTATGAAATAATTTTTCTAATAATACTCCAACAAGATATTCCCATATGGTTAAAACAACTACTGAAACAATAAATAATATTACTAAATTATCTGAAAATCTTTTCAAAAATAGTAACATTATTATAGCCCCTACACCATATATCGGACAAAAAGGGCCTTTTAAAAAACCTGTATTTATTATTTTTTTCTCACTGATAGATCTAAATATGGATTCTATCACCCAACCTAAAAAAGAATATGTTATAAAATAAATTATTATCTCTAAAAAGCTATATTCCATTATTTCCTCCATGACCATATTATAGAATTTATTAAGTATATTCTTTCTTGATTAAAGCCTTCTACTCTTACTTTTTGTAGAAGGCTTCTTGTTCTTTCATATTTTATTTATTGAACATTACTTTTACTGTCTCACTTACATCACTTTCATTATATACTGTTACTTCTAGTTTATTTTCTCCTTCTTGTAATGGATAAGAATATTCAAATTCTTTTCTTTGATCTATTGAATATACTTCATCTAAGTTTATTGCATATTTATCAGTTTCATTCACTATAAATTCTACTCTCTTTATTCCTTCATTATCTGATGCTCTAATTAGGAAGTTTTCTGTTCCATCTGCTGTTACTTCTAGATGTGGTTTTGTTACTCCTTTTATTTCTTGTGTTTTTGTTTGAGTTGTATTATTAACATCTACTACAATTACTGTTAATGTATGTTGACCTTCTGGTATTTCTATACTTTGTTCAATTTCTGTATTATTAATATCAACTCTTTGTTCTTCATCTTCATCCCAACGATATGTCATATATGATAACTCATTTTTTCCACTTGCTGTTACTTTTATATTGCTTCCATCTAATGCTAAATCTATTGTTATATCTCCCTCTAAACTATATGCCTTTTGATAACTTGTTTCTTGCCCATTTGCATCCTGTGCATATATTGAAAGTATATTATCTCCTGTTGGTACATCTATTACTTGCTCTACTTGTCTATTATTATTAGTCTGTACTTCTATTTCTTCTTCATTATTCCAACTATATGTTACTTTTGCTAAAGCTTTATCATGTAATACTCTTAATGTGATTTGCGTTCCATCTTCATTTTCTTCTACTTGAATAGTTGGTTTTGTATTTGATGTATCTCCTTGTAAATTTACATACATTGAATATGAACCACTACCAATCATAAATAGTCCAAATATTAGTATTGCAATTGCAAAGAACTTTAATATGCTTTCTATCGCAATTGGTCCACTATTTCTTGGGATTTTTTCTTTTTTTGTTCTTTTATTCTTTTTCTTTGTATCTTCTACACTTAAAATTTGATTCATTTTTT
>CALXJZ010000084.1 GCA_944388745.1 uncultured Clostridia bacterium | reverse complement strand
TACTTGTAAAATTTTAAAAAATGTGCAATAATACTAATATAATATATAAAAACAATAAAAAAGAGGAGTACATTTATACTGTCTTTAAAGAGAAAAGAAGCCAAAGGCTGAGAGCTTCTTAAGAAAAAGATAAATGGAAGGTAGCTTTTTTAGTTGATATTTTGAAAACCGTAAAAGGAAAGTAGTTATATCCGTTTAAGCAACGTTAAAAGCTAAAGAGATATAAATTGAACAATTATATTTAAGTTTAAGAGTCAATTTATAATTAAGGTGGTACCGTGAAGAAATTCGCCCTTATACATTTTTATGTATAGGGCATTTTTTGAGTTAAAAGGAGGAAAAATTATGAAGAATAAATTCAATCCAAAAGATTTTGAAGACAAACTATATAAAGAATGGGAGGAAAAAGGATATTTCAAACCAAGCATGGATAAAACAAAAGAAAGTTTTTGTATAATGATGCCACCACCAAATGTAACAGGAAAACTTCACATGGGGCATGCATTAGATGATACAATACAAGACATTTTAATTAGATATAAAAGAATGCAAAGATTCAATACATTATGGCTTCCAGGAACAGACCATTCATCAATATCAACAGAAATGAAAGTTGTTCAAAAATTAAAAGATGAAGGAAAAACAAAACAAGATTTAGGAAGAGAAAAATTCTTAGAAGAAGCATGGGCATGGACTAAACTTTATGGTGGTACAATTGAAAACCAACAAAGAAAACTAGGTTGTTCATGTGATTGGGAGAGGAGAAGATTTACACTTGATGAAGGATTATCAGAGGCTGTTTTAGAAGAATTTGTTAATTTATATAATGATGGATATATATATAAAGGAACAAGAATGGTAAACTGGTGTCCAAATTGTAATACAGCCATTTCAGATGCAGAAGTTGAATATAAAGAGGAAGATTCTCATTTATGGCATTTAAGATATAAATTAAAAGATGAAGATAGATATGTTGAAGTTGCAACAACAAGACCAGAAACAATGCTTGGAGATACAGCAGTTGCAGTTAATCCAAATGATGAAAGATACAAAGATATTGTAGGAAAAACTTGTATATTACCAATAGTAAATAGAGAAATTCCAATAATTGCAGATGAATTTGTAGAAAAAGAATTTGGAACAGGATGTGTTAAAATCACGCCATCTCATGATCCTAATGATTATCAAGCAGGATTAAAACATAATCTAGAATTTATAGAAGTATTTGATAATAAAACAATTATGGGAGATTTAATGCCGGAAGTAAAAGGAATGACGGCAATAGAGGCAAGACCTATAGTTGTAGAAAAATTAAAAGAATTAGGAGCATTAGTATCAATAGAAGATTATACTCATAATGTTGGAAAATGTGAAAGATGTAAAACAACAATTGAACCAAGAGTTTCAGAGCAATGGTTTGTAAAAATGGAAGAACTTGCAAAACCAGCATTAGAAGCAGTTAGAAATGATGATGTAAAATTTGTTCCAAAAAGATATGAAAAAACATATTTTAATTGGCTAGAAAATATTCAAGATTGGTGTATTTCTAGACAACTTTGGTGGGGACATCAAATACCAGCTTACTATTGTGATGAATGTGGACACATAAATGTTGCAAAAACAAAACCAGAAAAATGTGAAAAATGTGGAGCTACTCAATTACATCAAGACCCAGATACATTAGATACATGGTTTAGTTCAGCATTATGGCCATTTTCAACACTTGGTTGGCCAAATAAAGAATCAGAAGATTTAAAAACATTTTATCCTACAAATGTATTAGTAACAGGATATGACATCATATTCTTCTGGGTAGCTAGAATGGTATTTTCAGGATTATATGCAATGAAAGAAAAACCATTTAGTGATGTATTAATACATGGAATAGTACGTGACAGTCAAGGAAGAAAAATGTCAAAAACATTAGGTAATGGTGTAGACCCAATAGAAGTAATAGATGAATATGGAGCAGATAGCTTGAGATTTTCAGTATTATCAGGAACTACAATGGGGAATGACATAAGATATATGCCAGAAAAACTTGAACAAGCATCAAATTTTGCAAATAAGATGTGGAATGCAGCTAAATTCATTATAATGAACATGCCAGAAAAAGAAAAACTAATCAAATTTAGAAAAGAAAATTATAATGAAAAAGAAAATTCATATAAAGAAGATTCACTAAAATTAGAAGATAAATGGATTATCAACAAAACAAATAAATTAGTTTCAGAAATAACAACAAATATTGATAATTATGACTTAGGAATAGCAATAGACAAACTATATAGCTTTATTTGGAATGAATTTTGTGATTGGTATATTGAATTTGCAAAAATATCTTTATACAATGGAACAGACGAAGATAAAGTAAGAACTGCATATGTTTTGAATGAAGTATTTAGAAATTGTTTAAAATTACTACATCCATTTATGCCATTTGTTACATCAGAAATTTATAATGATTTAGTAAATTATGATGGCAAAGATTTGATGGTATCTGAATGGCCAAAAGCAAAAAGTGAAGATGGTAAATTTGAATATGATTTTGAAGAAGAAATAATTGAAAAAGTAAAAGAAATAATAGTAGAAATCAGAAATGTTAGAAGTACTAAAAACATACATCCAAGTAAAAAAGCTGAGCTAATATTTGTAACAAATAGATATCAAGATGAATTAAAACAAGCAGAAGGAATATTGCTAAAATTAGGATTTGCAGATTCAGTAAAAATCCAAAATAATAGTAGCAATATTTCAGAAAATAATATTCATATAGTAACAGATGGCATTGAAGTATTTATGCCACTAGAAGGGTTAATAGACTTAGAAGAAGAGAAGAAGAGAATTGAACAAGAAAGAAAAAGACTACAATCTGAAATTGAAAGATGTGAAAAAATGCTATCAAATCCGGGATTTATGAATAAGGCACCACAAGCAAAAATTGATGAAGAAAAAGAAAAATTAGCTAAATATAAAGAAATGCTAGAGAGGATTTAGGGACGGCCCCAAAAATCCTTTCTTGAGGATTAGGGGACAGGTCCAAAATTTTAAATTTAAGAAAAATTTATAATATGATGAACAAAGATGTTAAAATAAAAAACTGACACAACTAAGTGTCAGTTTTTTGAGTACTTCTTGAGATATTGTTCTCGGGCAATTTTTAAAGCAACTGCTCTTGTTTCTATGTAATTATCAGCTTTTTGCTTAGAATATCCTAAACTTATCAGTATACCTGCATTAGGTTTTAGTGCATCTAATATGAGTTCATAGAAATCTCTGTCTGAGTAATAAAAACATTGAGTCAAATCGCAATCTTTCCGAGAACATTCCCAACATTTGCAATCACAATTTAGAATAATATTCATAATAGTACTCCTTTCAAGAATTAATTATAGTGCTACATATAAATTATACATGTATTTTACATAAAAGTAAATAAATTCTAGCTAAAACATAATCAATTCGATTATAAATAATCTATAAAATTTGTTGAAACTATAAAAATATTTTACTAGTGACAAGAAATGACAAAATTTTTATAATAAAAATGTTATAATATAAATTATTTTACTATTTAATAATATGAGTTTGAACTGGAGGTGAAGTGAATAGCTAGAAGAGCAAGACGAAACATCAAGTCGCATTTTTTACATATAATAGTACAAGGGATTGAAAAACAATATATTTTTCAGAAAAAGATTTTTAAACAAAAATATTTAAGTTTAATTCATGAAAATTTGAAAGAATTTAATATAAAATTGATTGCATATACAATTATGGATAATCATGTACATTTATGTATTTATTATGAAAATATAGAAGAAGTTTCAAAATTTATGCATAAAATAAATTCGCATTTTGCAACATATTATAATATACTTGAAAATAGAGTTGGTTATTTATTTCGAAATAGATTTTATACTCAAGAAATTTTTGATAAACAACAATTATTTAATGTTATCGCATATATTCATAATAATCCTTTAAAAGCAAAAATGATTAAATATCTGGGAGAATACAAGTATTCTTCATACAATCAGTATAAGAATAAAGAAATAGATAAAAATATAATTTTATTAGTATTTGAAACATGTGATTACATGCCAATTTTCGATTTCATACATAAAAGTTATAATGAACTAACGGTTTTGGATATTAAAGAAGAACAGAGTGGTGATTATAAAAAATTAATAAATGATTTTTGTAAAAAAAATAATATATCAGATAAAAGTTTAAGATGTGATGAAGATTTATTAATGAAATTAATTAAAAAGATGAAATCAGAATGTGAGTTGACAAATAAAAAAATATCTGAATTATTAAAAATAAATAAAAATAAAATTGGAAAAATTGTTAGAAAATTAAAGGAAAAATAAAAAAGTTTTTTATTATAAATGTTTAAAATATTAAAAATAAACAGGAGTGTCCCTAAATCCTCAAAAGAGGATTTTTGGGGCCGTCCCCAAATCCTTGTCGAAAACTTCTTATGAATCGACAAAACTTCTTATTTTTTGCTCTTGGAAAATAATGTAAATGGTGTTACAATTCAATTAGAAAAACAAAGGGGACTTGGTTGAAAAATAATTACAATTTTTTTCCAACAAATAGTATGAACCTTTAGAAAGGACTGAGATAAAAATGACGTCTAAATTTTATGAAAAGGACAAGCTATTGGTTTTTAAAGTATCAGATGAAATTGATGACCATAATGTTCAAAAGATAAGGGGGAAAGTTGATTATGAGATTGAGAGATATATGCCAAAAAGA
>CALXJZ010000083.1 GCA_944388745.1 uncultured Clostridia bacterium | reverse complement strand
ATAGGAGACTTTGCAGCATCAAGTATTAAAAGATATGTAGATATAAAAGATTATAGCAATCTTATACCAGGTCATGGTGGAATGCTAGATAGAATAGATAGTTTAATATTCTTGGCACCATTTGCTTATGCACTATTTACATTATTATAAGAGGGATTAGGGGACGGTCCTAAAAATCCCTAAAAACAGGGAACAAGGGACGGACCTTAAAATATAAAAAATAAATGATAATATCTTAATAATTTATCTCATTTCTCGGCTAACATTACATCTTGAATAAATTCTAAAATTATCAAGCAGGCACCTCTCAAAGCGAGTTTGAGATTCTCCTACTTGATAATTAAAGAATTTATAACAAGATTACATTCGCATTCGAAATTTCGTAAATTATTAAGATATTATCATTAGTATAGATAGAATGAGTAAAGGTCCGTCCCAAAATCCCCGAAAAACGGGATTTTTAGGACCGTCCCCTAATCCCTGATTGAAAGGAGAAAAAATTGATTTCATTTTTAATTGCGGCAATCAAAATAATTATATTACTTGGATTTCTAATTTTAATTCATGAAGCAGGTCATTTTATAGTTGCAAAACTTTGCAAAGTAAAAGTAAATGAATTTGCAATAGGATTTGGACCAGTTATATGGAAAAAACAAGGAAAAGAAACCCAATATGCTTTACGATTAATACCATTAGGTGGATTTGTAAGTATGGAAGGAGAAGACGAAAGGTCAGAAGATGATAGGTCTTTTTCAAAAGCTAGCATTCCAAAAAGAATGGCAATTGTTGTAGCTGGAGCAACTGTTAATATAGTATTTGCGATAATTGTATATTTTGCATTAATTACAACAAGTGGAACATACGTATCAAACAAAGTTGCAAGTACAATAGACGGTTATGCCGCACAGCAAATTGGCTTACAAAGTGGAGATGAAATAATAGAAATTAATGGTGAAGAAGTAAAAAGCCAAAAAGATATAAATGAAATAGTTACAAATTCTAATGGAGAAGAAATTGATATAAAAGTAAATAGAAATGGAGAAATTTTAGAATATACTACAAAACCAACAGAAGTACCAGTAAAGTCAACAGGAATATATTTAGATGATAATGCAAAGATTGTTACAGTAGAAAAAGGAAGTTGTAGTGAAAGAAGTGGAATACAAGCAAATGATAAATTACTTAAAGTAAATGACGTAGAAATTAATGGGGATCCTAATAAAGCAGTTGAAGCAATTAATGAAAAAGGTTTAAATACAATGGTATTGACGGTAGAAAGAGATAACCAGCAGATAGAAATAGAATTAACACCAGATTACTATTCAACATATTATTTAGGAGTAAACTTAGAGCAAGCACAAGATACATTTTGGAATAGATGTATAAATGGTGGAATGCAAACAGCAGAATTTTTAGGTTCAATTGTAGACAGTATTAAACAATTATTTACAGGTCAAGTTGGAGTAGACCAAATGATGGGCCCAGTTGGAATTTCAGAAGTAATTGCAAAAACAGATGGAATTAGAGAATTTTTCCAAATGATGGCTTTGATTTCACTATCTCTTGGAATAACAAACTTGTTACCAATTCCAGCACTTGATGGAGGAAAGTTATTAATTCTTATTATAGAAGCAATTAGAAGAAAGCCTTTAAAACAAGAAACAGAGATTAATATACAATTGCTAGGCTTTTCAATTTTAATTGCACTGTCACTTTATGTTTCATATAATGATATATTGAGAATATTTTAAAAACATTTGACAAATGCAATCATTTAATAGATAATATAAATATCAAAAAAGCAAAAGAAATAAAAAACACAAAAAAGAAAAAATAAATAGATAAAAAACAAAGGAGGAACAAAAGAAAATGTACATATTTAATAGAATAACAGTAAACCCACAATTACCAAAAAGAATAGAAAAACTATCAGAAATATCAAACAACCTATGGTGGTCATGGAACACAGAATTTCTAAGACTATTCCAAAAAATCGATAGAGACTTATGGGAGCAATCAAACAAAAACCCAATCAAATTTTTAAAACATGTATCACAAGAAAGACTAGAATTAGCAGCAAAAGATATAACCTTCCTAAAAGAATACGACAAAGTAGTAGACCATTATGAAGGATATATGAACAGCAAAAATACATGGTTCTCAAGCAAATATCCAGAAAACAAAAAAGACCTAATTGCATACTTTTCAGCAGAATATGGACTAGATCAAACAATACCAATCTATTCAGGAGGATTAGGTATTTTATCTGGTGACCATTTAAAATCTGCAAGTGACTTAGGAATTCCATTAGTTGGAGTAGGTTTACTATATAAACATGGATACTTCAAACAAAAAATAAATGGATATGGAATCCAAGAAACAGAAAACAATGGAATAGATTTATATGATTTACCAATAAATCCAGTAAAAGATGATAAAGGTGAAGATTTAACAATATTCATTAAATTTCCAAAAAGAAGACTATACTTAAAAGTATGGCAAATAAATGTAGGAAGAGTAAAGCTATATCTATTAGACTCTGATATAGAAAAAAACCATCAAGAAGATAGAAATGTAACCTTACAACTTTATGGTGGAGACCAAGAAATGAGAATAAGACAAGAAATTGTTTTAGGACAAGGTGGGGTAGAATTATTAACAAAATATCTACATTTAAATCCAACAGTATACCATATGAATGAAGGACATTCAGCATTCTTAAATTTGGAAGTAATTAAAAACTTAATAAAAGAAAAACAAATATCTTTTGACATGGCAAAAGATATAGCAAGCTCAAAAACAGTATTTACAACACATACACCAGTACCAGCAGGAAATGACATATTCCCAATAGCTTTAGTTGAAAAATACTTCAAAGATTTCTGGCCAAGATTAGGTTTATCAAGAGAAGAATTCCTAAAACTAGGAATGAAACCAGGTCCAGACTTAGAAGAAGGATTCAATATGGGAATACTAGCATTAAAAATAGCTGGGAAGAAAAATGGAGTAAGCAAATTACATGGAGCTGTTTCAAGAGAACTATTTAGTGAAGTATGGCCAAACATTGCAGCAAATGAATCACCAATTGGATATGTAACAAATGGAATTCACACATGTTCATGGCTTGCACCAAGAATGAAAGAATTATACAACAAATACTTAATTCCATATTGGCAAGATAACATTCATCAAAATCATGTATGGGAAAAAATCAGAAACATTCCAGATGAAAAATTATGGAGTGTACATGTTGATCAAAAGAAAAAATTAATAAAACTTGTAAAAGAAAGCACAATGGAAAGATTAAGACGTTGTGGATATGGATATGAAGAGATAAATGAAATTATTTCAAAACTAAATCCAGAAGCTTTAACTATAGGATTTGCAAGAAGATTTGCAACATATAAAAGAGCAACATTAATATTTAAAGATTTAGAAAGAATCACACAAATATTAAATAATAGTGAAAGGCCTGTACAAATAATATTTGCAGGAAAAGCACATCCTGCTGATAAAGAAGGACAAGACTTAATAAAATATATACATGAAATATCAATGATGCCACAATTTAAAGGAAAAATATTCTTGTTAGAAAACTATAACATAGCAATGTCAAGATATTTAATAAGTGGAGTAGATGTATGGTTAAATAATCCAAGAAGACCAATGGAAGCATCAGGAACATCAGGACAAAAAGCATCAGTAAATGGAGTAATAAACTTCAGTGTACTAGATGGATGGTGGGCAGAAGGATATACACAAACTAATGGATGGACAATTGGAACAAATGCAGAATATGATTCATACGAAGCACAAGACGTAGCAGATAGCCAAAGTATGTATCATACATTGGAAGAAAAGATAATACCAACATATTATGAAAAAGATAAAAATGGAATATCTAAAAAATGGCTAGAAATAATGAAAAATTCAATAATAACAACAGGAGGAAAATATAGCACATCAAGAATGTTGGTAGATTACACAAACCAATATTATATACCACTATGTAATCTAACTAAAAAATATTACGAAAATATGGATAATGTAGCAGAATTCAATTCATGGAAAAAAGACTTATATACAAACTGGAAAGATATAAAGATTACACAAACAAATAACTTAGATAATATAACAATTGATGCTGGAAATAACATTGATGTAAGTTGTGAAGTAGAATTACCAAATATAGATGTAGAAAATGTAACAGTAGAAGTATATTATGGAAAAATATTAGAAAATGGAATTGTAGAAGATGTATCTATAATACCTATGAAATTAGAAGAGCAAGACGACGAAAAGAAAAAATATTATTTCACAGCAAAAATTGAATTAACAACAGGTGGAAATTATGGCTATACATTCCGTGTAATGCCAAAACACGAAATGTTACTAGAACCAGCAAACTTAGACTTAGTAAAATGGATAACAAAATAGAGGGATTAGGGGGACGGTCCTAAAAATCCCTAAAAACAGGGATTTAGGGACGGACCTTGAAGGCAATTTTAAAAAATTAGAGATTTGAAAAAATTTAGAGAAATGCTTGACAAATTGCAAAAAGATAGTGTATAATATTATTCGTTACAAGAAGAAGTCAAGCTTCTCACCTTATCTAAGAGGAAAAAGGTTAGAAATTAAATATTTTAGTATATAGAAAATTATAGCTATTTACTATAGTATTTTGAATTTGACTTGTAACAAAAGTCAAATTTTTTTAATTTATTGGAGGTGTTTTATATAAAACAGGAATTACCAATCAACAGACAAATTAGAGCAAAAGAAGTTCAATTAATTGGAGAAACAGGAGAAAAATTAGGAGTTGTATCATTTCAAGATGCTTTATCAAAAGCAGAAGACAAGAACTTAGACTTAGTGTTAGTAGCACCAAATTCTAATCCACCAGTTTGTAAAATAATGAACTATGGAAAATACAAATTTGAGCAAGCAAAAAAAGAAAAAGAAGCTAAGAAAAA
>CALXJZ010000082.1 GCA_944388745.1 uncultured Clostridia bacterium | reverse complement strand
GATTAATAGAAGAAAAGGAATTATAATATTTTATAAAATTCCTTTTCTTTTTTTGAAAAATTGTATATAATACATAAGAAAAAAATAATCAAAAAGGAATGATAACAAAATGAATAAAAAACAAGCAAAAGAAAGAATTGAAGAATTAAGAAAGAAAACAGAATATTATGCTCAGAAATATTATGATGAGGACAAGCCAGAAATATCAGACTTTGAATATGACATGTTAATGGTAGAACTAAGAAATCTAGAAAAAGAATACCCAGAATTTCAATCAAAAGACTCATTAACACAAAAAGTAGGAGGCCATGTAAAAGAAGGATTTGCAAAAGTAACACACGAAGTACCATTACAAAGTTTGCAAGACGTATTTAGTATAGAAGAAGTAGAAGATTGGGTAGAAAAAATAGAGCAAAAAGCAAAAGAAAATGAAATAAAAGATGTCAGGTATGTCGTAGAAACAAAAATAGACGGATTATCATCAGCATTAGAATATAGAGATGGTAAATTTGTAAGAGGAGCAACAAGAGGAAATGGTTTAGTAGGAGAAGATGTCACAGAAAATTTGAAAACAGTTAAAACTATACCACAAGAAATAAAAGATAAAATTAATATAACAGTTCGTGGAGAAGTATTCATTAGCAAAAAAGATTTTGAACAAATGAATCAAGAAAGAGAAGAAAATGAAGAAGAATTATTTGCAAATGCAAGAAATGCAGCAGCAGGTTCACTAAGACAGCTAGATAGTAAAATAACAGCAAAAAGACCATTAGATATATATATATTTAATGTACAAAAAATAGAAGGAAAAGAATTTAATTCTCATTTTGAAGAGTTAGAATACTTAGATAAACTAGGATTTAATGTAAATCCGGTTAGAATTTATTGCAAAACAATTGAAGAAATAAAAAATGCAATTCAAAAAATAGGTAATGACAGAGAAAATTTAACATTTGGAATTGATGGAGCAGTAGTAAAAGTAGATGATTTACACTTTAGAGAAATATTAGGAACAACAGCTAAAACCCCAAGATGGGCAGTTGCATATAAATATCCACCTGAGCAAAAAGAAACAATTTTAAAAGATATTGTATGCCAAGTTGGAAGAACTGGAGTAATAACGCCAATGGCAATCTTAGAGCCAGTTAAAGTTGCAGGCTCAACAATATCAAAAACAACACTTCACAATGAAGATTTTATAAAAGAAAAAGAGTTAAAAATAGGAGATACAGTTGTAATTCAAAAAGCAGGAGATGTAATACCAGAAATAGTAGAAGTAAAAAAAGATAAAAGAACAGGAAACGAAAAAGACTTTGAAATGCCCAAAACTTGTCCAGTATGTGGAGCACCAGCAATTAGAGAAGAAGGAGAAGCGGCAATAAGATGTACTGGAATAGAGTGCCCAGCAAAGCTATTTAGAAATCTAGTCCATTTTGTATCAAGAGAAGCAATGAATATTGATGGGTTAGGAGAAAGTATAATTCAGCAATTACTTGATAGAAAATTAATTGCAAATATTGCAGATATATATACCCTAAAATTTGAAGATATTGCATCATTAAAGAAAAATGGAAAGAAGTTTGCTCAAAATTTGGTAGATAGTATTGAAGCAAGTAAACAAAACGACTTATATAGATTAATAACAGCATTAGGAATAAGACATGTAGGAACAAAAGCATCAAAAATATTAGCTAAAAAATATAAAAATATAGATAATTTAGTAGAAGCAAATTTCGAAGATTTAAGCACAATTGCCGATATTGGTCCAGTAATGGCAAATAGTATAATCGAATTTTTCGGACAAGAACAAACAAAAGATTTGATAGCAAAACTAAAAGAAGCAGGAGTTAATACCACCTCTTTAGAAGAAGAAACGACAGACAATAGATTTAACGGAAAAACATTTGTATTAACAGGAAGTCTTGAAAAATTCACAAGAGGAGAAGCAAGTGATATTATAGAAAAATTTGGCGGTAAAGTATTTAGTTCGGTATCTAAAAAGACAGACTATGTATTAGCAGGAGAAGAAGCAGGAAGCAAACTAACAAAAGCACAAAACCTTGGAGTAACAATAATAACAGAAGAGCAATTTGAAGAAATGATAAGTTAGGTGGTTAGTTTGGGGACAGGTTCGGAGTGACCATTTTTGGATACTTTGGGGACGCCACTAATCAAATAGTGATAAATTCTTAAGAAAGGAACGAAAAAATTAATGGAAGATTATTCATTTGAAAGAATGTGGTTTGACTTAAAAAATGGATATCAAATATATTATACCTATGTTGGAAATAGATATCTTTTATTTAAAACTGCAGAGAATTGTTATACACAGAAACTATTGTCAGAGCACAAAAAAAATCCACAACCTAAAATGTTGATGTTGACTTTAAAAAGAGTTAAAGAGATGTTTCCACATATGGAAGATATTGAATATAAAATGACAACAGATGATTAATTATGAGAGTAAAATAAAAAAATAGATTGGTAGAAAGGTATGAAGTAAAAATGGCAATAATTATTGATGGAAAAGAATTAGCAAAAAAAATAAGAAAAGAATTAAAAGTTGAATGTGATGAATTAAAATCAAAGGGAATAAATCCAAAACTTGCAGTAATTATGGTTGGAGATAATCCAGCATCTAAAGTGTATGTAAGAAATAAAAGCAGAGCATGTGAAGAAATCGGGATAGAATATGAAGAACATCTTTTACCAGATGAAACAACACAAGAAGAATTGATTGATTTGATAAAGAAATTAAACGAGGATAAAAGTATAAATGGAATCTTATTACAAAGTCCAGTACCAGAACATTTAAATATAAATCAGGCCTTTAAAACAATCACATATAGAAAAGATGTTGATGGTTTTACACCATCAAGTGTAGGAAAATTGTGTATAGGAGAAGATACATTCATATCATGTACGCCATATGGTGTTATGAAAATGTTTGAAGAGTATAATATTGACTTAACAGGTAAAGATGTGGTAATATTAGGAAGAAGTAATATTGTTGGAAAACCTTTGATACAATGTTGTTTATCAAAAAATGCAACTGTTACCGTATGCCATTCTAAAACTAAAAATTTAAAAGAACATACAAAAAGAGCAGATGTAGTAATTTCAGCAATCGGAAAAGCTAAATTTGTTACTAAAGATATGGTCAAACCAGGAGTTGTTATAATTGATGTTGGAATTAATAGAAATGAAGATGGTAAACTTGTTGGTGATGTTGATTTTAAGGAAGTTGAGCCAATAGCAAGTTATATAACACCAGTTCCTGGAGGAGTTGGCCCTATGACAATAGCTATGCTTATGAATAATGTTATAAAGGCAGCGAAAGAGCAAAATAGTGAAAATACAATGTTTTAAATAATGATGTTAAATATATTAATTGTTAATCAATTTTATTAATATGTAAATTTTTAAAAATTGAAATCAAAAAATTCCTGTAATAGAAGTGAATCAATATTCTATTACAGGAAAATTAGAAATTTTACTTATTTTATTCGAAAATTTATTCATTCGTTATTATTTCGATAAAATCCAAAAAAAGATGAAATTTAAAATAGAAAGGTGGAATATATATAATAAATTTATGAAAAATTTAGAAGAAAAGAGATTTTGGATTTGGTTTTCTATGGTAGAAAATTTAGGGAGTAGAAGAAAGCAAAAACTATTAGAAATCTTTAAAAATCCAGAGAAAATATATAATTTATCAAAAAAAGATTTAATGGAAATTGATGGAATAGGGGAGAAGCTAGCAGAAAATATTATTGATGAAAAAATAAAAAAACAAGTTGATGAGCAAATAAGAAAGATGAAAGAATTAGATGTAGATATTATTTCAATAAATGATGAAAGTTATCCACAGGTATTAAAAAATATATATGATTATCCCATAAGTCTATTTGCAAAAGGAAATATTAAAAATTTGCAAGGACCTTCTATTGCAATTATCGGTTGTAGAGAAGCGAGTGAATATGGAAAAAAAGCTGCAAGATATTTTGGGTATAGTTTAGCAAAAAGTGGATTTAATATAGTTAGTGGATTAGCAAAAGGTGTTGATAGTTATTCACATATCGGAAATCTCAATGCTAAAAAAGTGGATAAGTTATACACCTGTGGAAAAAATAATGTGAAAGTTGCGGATAACTTATCCACATGTGGAAAATTTGTCCACAATTCTTTACTTGCAATTGGTAATCCAATAGCAGTAGTGGGTAGTGGATTAGATATTATATATCCAAGAGAAAATGAAACTTTACAAAAAGAAATATTAAATGTTGGGGGGACTGTTATTTCTGAATATCCATTAGGAACTGTGCCAGATAAGATGAATTTCCCAGCTAGAAATCGTATAATTAGTGGTTTGAGTGAAGCGGTGCTAGTTATAGAAGCTAAAAAGAAAAGTGGAACACTATTAACAGTTGATTTTGCATTAGAACAGGGAAAAGAGGTTTTTGTTGTGCCACGGAAATATTAATTCTTTAAATTCCATTGGTACAAATGATTTAATTAAGCAGGGAGCAAAGCCTGTTACTTGTTATGAAGATGTATTGGAATATTTGACTTCAGCCAGATAGAAAAAAATCTATTTACAGCATACTTAAATGATTAAAGTAAAATTTAATCTAATAATAAAAATGATTTTTTTTCGAAAAACTATTGACTTTTGTCCTAAAATGGTTTATACTTCTAAATGTGCTCAAATAAAAAGAGCATAGATGCTCCCTTAGCTCAGTTGGTCAGAGCAACCGGCTCATAACCGGTGGGTCCAAGGTTCGAATCCTTGAGGGAGCACCATTTAATTTATTTGGGTAGGTGGCCGAGTGGCTAAAGGCGGCAGACTGTGGTCTTTGGTTTAAAAAGCTAAACCTAAACTTGCAGCTCATATAAGTGATTATATGATGAACATCAGGCTAATTCGGGGAAACCTTAACAGGAAAGCTGATGGCAATCCCGAGCTAGGAAAGAAATTTCTGAGTGTAGAGACT
>CALXJZ010000081.1 GCA_944388745.1 uncultured Clostridia bacterium | reverse complement strand
TCTCTTACTCTTGATGCTCCAACACCAACAAACATTTCAACAAAGTCTGAACCACTTATTATGAAAAATGGTACTCCTGCTTCTCCTGCTACTGCTTTTGCTAAGAGAGTCTTACCTGTTCCTGGTTGACCTACTAATAAAACTCCTTTTGGAATTCTAGCTCCCATATCTGTAAATTTCTTTGGATTTTTTAAGAATTGTACTATTTCTTCTAATTCTTCTTTTTCTTCATCTACTCCTGCTACATCATCAAATGTAATTTTGTTTTTGTCAGCAGGCGTCATCATTCTGGCTTTGCTTTTTCCAAATGTCATTGTTTTGCTTCCAGGGTTTCCATTTCCTGCTGTTCCTCCCATCATGAAGAACCAGAATATTAAGAATATTATTAATAATCCAAATGGTGTTAATAAGCTAAGTACTGTTATAAATATTGATTGAGATTCTTCTTCTAAAGAAAATGCTCCATCTTTTAAGAATTCTTCTACATAACTCATGAAACTTCCCATATCTGGAATATTAACTTCTTTTCTTATTCTATCATCTTTTAATTCAACTGTAGCTGTTGTTCCATCTGAATTTATTTGAATTGACTCTACATTTCCTGCATTAATATTTGTAATTAATTCAGAATATTGTAGTTTTGATTCACTGTTTTCTACAATTGAAGATAAGACTACTATGAATATTACCCCTATTATTAACCACATTGCTAAAGTTTTGATACCGTTTTTCAAATTAATTCCTCCTTATGTTTTGTTTTTCATATTGCTTTTATAACATATCACTTTTATTTTTTCAATACTTTTTTTATGACTTTTTTGTGACATTTCAATGGTTGTAGCGTTTTTCATTACGGATTTCTACACTTGACTCATGAAGAAAATCTTATGATTTTTTATCAATATTTTTATTTTTTTATTTGGAGTCAAGTATTTGTTACCTATATTGTTACTACATAATTTTATTATATCTTCTATATGTATCCTTTCAATTCCTTGTGAATTTCCAAAAAGTCTTGTTATAGTATATAATATAACCCTTGATTTTATTACTTTTTCTTGAATATTAAATCTTTTTAAATCTAATTGTATTTCTTTTTGATTTTCACTAATTAATATCTCTTTATATACTTTTTCTACTTGCTTGTCCATGTAATTTTCTTCTTCTGCAACTAAATTTGATAATCTATCAATTGTTTTTATTAGATTTGGATTAAATTCTTTTTGTATATACGGAATCAATAGATTCCTTACTTTATTTCTTGTATATTCATTTTCAAAGTTTGTTTTATCAATTCTAGGTTGCAAATTTTTATCATTACAATATTCTTCAATTTCATTTCTTTCACATTCAATTAATGGTCTTATATATTTTTCTCTTTTAGGTTCAATTCCTTTCAAACCGTTTATTCCGCTACCTCTTAGTATATGCATTAAAACTGTTTCAACTTTGTCATTTTTGTTATGTGCAATTGCTATTTTTTGTGCATTTGTCTTTTCTAAAATTTCATCAAAAAAATCATATCTTGCTTTTCTTCCTGCTTCTTCTAATCCTATTTTATTATTATTAGCCATTTTTTGAACATCTATACTTTTTGAATAAAATTCTATTTGTTTTTCTTCACAATATTTTTTTACATATTTTGCATCCTCTTCTGCTTCTTTTCTAATCATATGATTAACATGTGCAACTATTATTTCAAAGTTCATGTCTATCGTTTCGTCGTTTTTTATATCATTTAATATATCAAGCATGCAAATAGAATCTGGTCCTCCAGATACTGCTAGAACTACTTTTTCTCCATTTTCTACCATGTTATATTTTTTTATTGTTTCTAAAACTTTGTTTTTCATCTAAATTCACATCCATTTTTTCTATAATTATATAATTGTAATTTAACAAAAATATTTATAAAACTTATTAATATTACTTATTTTATAATATTCTTAAGGATTTTTCAAGTAACTAGTAATTTCCAATCATATTTTTTATAAACCCTTATATAATTTAAAGAGGTATTTTAATATGAGAAACTTTTCAAAAAAATTTATATATTCTTTTTTATGTATCTATCTTATAATATCTACCTTTAGTTTTTGTTTAGCAGATGATTATAACGAAGATAATATTGCCATTGATGTTAGTAGTGAAGTCACAGAAACTATTGCTCAAACTACTGAAATCCTCAAGGATTCTTCAATAAATTCTCGTTCTTGTATAGTTTTTGATAGAAATTCTCATATGACTTTATATGGCAAAAATGAAAATAAAAAGGTAAAAATGGCATCAACCACAAAAATTATGACATCTATAATTATTATAGAAAATTGTAATTTGTCAGAAACTATTGAAATATCAAAAAAAGCTGCTGGTACTGGAGGCTCTAGGCTTGGTCTTAAAACTGGTGACAAAATTACTATAAATGATCTTTTATATGGTCTTATGCTTTGTTCTGGAAATGATGCTGCAGTAGCCTTAGCTGAATATGCTGGTGGAGATATTCAAGGTTTTGCTGATATGATGAACAAAAAAGCAGCAGAGTTAGAGCTTACAAATACACATTTTGAATCTCCTCATGGTTTAGATTCTGATGGACATTATACTACCGCTTATGAATTGGCTTTATTATCAGATTATGCACTTAAAAATGAAACTTTTTCTAAAATTGTTGCTACTCAAAATTATACTGTTACTATAAATGGTTATCCTAAAAATTTATCTAATACTAATGAATTACTTGGATATCTAAATGGTGTTTATGGTGTAAAAACTGGATTCACTAATGGTGCAAATAGATGTCTGGTAACAGCTTGTAAAAGAGGTAATATGGATATTATTTGTGTTGTTTTAGGTGCAGATACAAAAAAATTCAGAACTCAAGATAGTATAAAATTAATAGAATATGCCTTTAAAAATTTTACATATGTTAATGCAAATGAAATAGCAAGTAATGCTTTTGAAAAGTGGAAAGTAGAAAATTTAGAATTTTTAAAGATAAATAAGTCTTCTTCTAATTCATTTGAATTTGAAGTAAAAACTTGTGAAAAACCACTTTTGTCTATTAATATAAATGAAGTTAATGATATTCGAGCTTTTATTTCAATAGATCCTAATTTAGAAGCTCCGATTACTTCAAATACTGTGGTAGGTAAATTAACTTTAACTTTAGATAATCAAGAACTTTTATCTTTAGATATTATCAATGCTAGAGATATAAACAGAAAGGATATTTCTTATTATATTAAATATTTCTTTGCGAATTATTCAAATATTTTAGAAAAGATATTATATTAAATAGTTTAAAATAAATGCCTTTTTCTTAATCTAGAAAAGGCATTTATTTTATTTTTATTAAGGTCCGTCCCTTAAATCCCTGCTTTTAGGGATTTTTAGGACCGTCCCCTAAATCCCCGTTTTCTTCTTGTTCTGTTTTTTCTGTGCTTATATGGATGTTTTGATATTTTGCCATACCTGTACCTGCAGGAATTAGTTTTCCTATAATAACATTTTCTTTTAGTCCAACTAAGTCATCAACTTTTCCTTTAACTGCTGCATCTGTTAGAACTCTTGTTGTTTCTTGGAATGATGCTGCTGATAAGAAGCTGTCTGTTGCAAGTGATGCTTTTGTGATTCCTAGTAATACACGTTTTCCTGTTGCAGGACGTTTTCCTTCTGCTATTGCTTCATTGTTTTTGTCTTCAAATTCATACATATCTATTAATGATCCTGGGAACATATCTGTATCTCCATTATCATCAATTCTAACTTTCTTAAGCATTTGTCTACCAATAACCTCGATGTGTTTGTCATTAATATCAACACCTTGGTTTCTATATACTTTTTGTACTTCTGAAATTAGGTATTCATATACTCCTTCTGGTCCTTTGATTGCTAAGATTTCACTTGGATTTATTGAACCTTCAATTAGTGGTTCTCCTGCTTCTACCATGTCTCCATCTTTTACTCTCATTTTAGAACCAAATGGTATTGTGTATGTTTTTGAATTGTCTTTGCTTGTAACTATTACTTCTTTTTTCTTCTTAGTTTCTTTGATTTTTACTTTACCATCAATTTCTGTGATTATAGCTAATCCCTTTGGTTTTCTAGCTTCAAATAGCTCTTCAACCCTTGGAAGACCTTGTGTAATATCTGCTACACCTGCAACACCACCAGAGTGGATTGTTCTCATTGTTAGCTGTGTACCTGGCTCTCCAATTGATTGTGCAGCTATAATACCAATTGCTTCTCCTATTGATACTAGGTCTCTTCTTGCTAATCCCATTCCATAACATTTTTGACATACACCATGTTTTGAATGACATCCAAGAACAGAACGTACTTTTAGTTTTTCTATTCCAGCTGCTACTATTTCTTCTGCTATTTTTTCTGTAATCATTGTATTTGTGTCAACTATTAGTTCTTTAGTTTCTGGATTATATACATCTTCAACAACAAATCTACCAAGTAATCTTTCTTCCATTTTTTCGATTATTTGTTGTCCATCTTTAATGTCATATACTACAATTCCTTCTTCTGTTCCACAATCATGTTCTCTAACTATGATGTCTTGTGAAACGTCAACTAATCTTCTTGTTAAGTATCCAGAGTCTGCTGTTCTTAAAGCTGTATCTGAAAGTCCTTTTCTAGCACCATGTGCTGAAATGAAGTACTCTAATGCATCTAGTCCTTCTGCAAATGATGATTTGATTGGAATTTCAACTGCTTTACCAGTTGTACTTGCCATAAGTCCACGCATACCTGCGATTTGTCTTAACTGGCTCATATTTCCTCTGGCTCCTGATTTTACCATCATATATATTGGGTTTAAGTCATCAAAGTTTTCTTCCATTGCATTACTTACTTTATTTGTTGTGTCTTCCCAAACATTGATTACTGCATTATATCTTTCATCATTAGTAATAAGTCCTCTTGCATATTGTTTTCTAATATGCTCAACTTTTTCGTCTGCTTCTTTTAATAATTCTTTTTTAGCGTCTGGTACTTTAACGTCATCCATTGAGAATGTTATACCTGCTAATGTTGAATATTTAAATCCTAGCTCTTTTATATAATCTATTACTTCTGCAGATTCTGTAAGTCCATGTGTTCTTATTACTCTTTCAATTATTTGTCCCATTGATTTTTTCATAACTGGGAAATCTATTTCGTATTGGAATGGATCTTTTTCTCTATCAATGAATCCTAAATCTTGAGGTATTCCTTGATTGAATATGATTCTTCCAACACTTGTTTCTATTTTCTTTGTTTTTATTTCTCCATCTATTTCTTTTGAAACTCTAACAAAGATTTT
>CALXJZ010000080.1 GCA_944388745.1 uncultured Clostridia bacterium | reverse complement strand
AAAAAGTTTGAAAAAGTTTTTGATGAACTTCAAAAAAATGAAAAAATAGAATTTAAACAAAGCATATTTTTTGATGGGCAAATTTATGATGCATATAGTTTAATTATGGATATTATAAAAAGAGCAAAGCAGAAAATTTTAATTATAGACAATTACATAGATGATAGTATTTTGAAAATGTTATCAAAGAAAAATAAAGATGTAGAAGTTGTGATTTTGACATCGCAAAATTGTAATCTAAATAAATTAGACATCAATAAATTTAATAAACAATATCCAGTATTAAAATTAGCATATACCAATAAATTTCATGATAGATTTATTGTAATAGATAATAAAGAATTGTATCATGTAGGAGCATCACTAAAAGATTTAGGAAAGAAATGTTTTGCTATTTCTAAGATAGAAGATATGGGATGTGTTGAGAAAATAAATGAATTAAGCTGAAATTAAAATGCATTAAACTTGAGGTCGCAATTTGCGACCTCAATTCTAAAACATTTTATATTTCAATCTCAGGCTGATACCTCTCAAGCCACATATTTACTTGACAAAGATAAGCCATAAGTTGCGGTCCAGTCATCAACTGACCAAACCAAGGCCTAGAAAAAGCCTTTCCATCAGTATTCAAAATATCCAAAATATAATCTCTATTAAGCAAACTATTAATAGGAGCATTTTTATCCTTCATAATATCACTTAACATCTCTTTAACCTTAGCCAAATAAGTAGGATTATGAGTTTTAGGATAAGGTGATTTTTTCCTATCAACAATTTCATCAGGAAGAAAATCTCGACATGCATACCTAAGTAAGCCTTTTTCTCTGCCATTTAAAGCCTTCATTTCCCAAGGGATATTCCAAACATATTCAGCCAAACGATAATCACAAAAAGGAACTCTAAGCTCAAAACCGCTATACATTGCCATTCTATCAGAACGGTCCAAAAGAGTCTGCATAAACCAATTTAATGTTAAATGAGAAATTTTACGTTTTTCAGCAGTTTCTTTACTATCAATATCTAATATTTCAACTTCACTCAAACTTTCGTTATATCTAAAATCAATATACTCTTTCAATTTTACTTTGTTGCCAATAAAAGGATTTAACAACTTTTGTCTTTCATTAATTGCAATAGACCAAGGAAAAGTATTACTTTCTAAAGCATCTTTACGGAAAAACCATGGGTATCCACCAAATATTTCGTCTGCACATTCACCAGTTAATGAAACAGTCATTTCTTTTTTGACATTTTTACAAAATAGAAGTAAAGAAGAATCAATATCAGCCATGCCAGGCATATCTCTAGCAATCATTGCATCTTCCAAATATGATGCAAGTTCCGGTGTATCTATAACTATATTATGATGATGTGTATGCAAATTTTTATTCATTAAATTAATATAGTAATTATCAGAATTTGGTTGAAAATCGCTTTTAACAAAATTTTTGTCATTGTCCACGTAATCTATGGAATACGTATCTAAAGGTGGTAAACCTTGTCTTTCGCAATAATCAGCAGCAAATTTTGTAATTATACTAGAATCTAAACCACCAGAAAGAAACGTACATAATGGAACATCAGATACTAATTGTCTAGTTATAGCATCATTTAATAAAAATTTTAGTTTTTCAGTAGTTTGTGCCAAATTATCTTTATGTTCTTTTGAAGTTAATTTCCAATACCTTTCTATATGAATACCTGAATTATTAAATATCGCAAAATGAGCAGGTTTAATTTCATAAATATTTTTAAAAACAGTAGTTCCAGCAGTATGTGCAGGACCTATACCAAATAATTCACATATTCCTTGATTATCTAAAATCTTTTCAACATTTGGATATTCAAAAATTGCTTTAATTTCTGAAGCAAAAATAAGTGTATCATTTTGTATTGTATAAAATAGTGGTTTTACTCCAAAATGGTCTCTTGCTAAAAACAATTCTTTTTTATGCTCGTTCCAAATAGCAAATGCAAATATACCATTTAGATGATTTACTACTTCATTTCCAAAATGTATATAACTTTTTAATAAAACTTCTGTATCGCTATGGCTATGAAAAGTAAATCCATTTTCTTCTAAAGTTTTTCTAAGTTCTTTTGTATTATAAATCTGACCGTTATAAACAATTACATATTCACCATAAGAATATTTTTGGGTCATAGGTTGCTTTCCGCCTTCTGGGTCAATTACTATAAGTCTTCTATGACCTAAAGCGACATGTTTATCTATGTAATAACCTTGTTCATCCGGGCCACGATTTATAAGAGATAAATTCATTTTTTCTATAATTTCTTTTGAATTAGATATATCTTCTTTAAAATTAGAAAATCCAACAAATCCACACATAAAATCTTTCCTCCATTATTGCATGATTAATATATATTGTATGCAAAAAATACTATAAAATTTATTGATTTTAGAAAAAAGTTGTAGTAGACTTATAACTGAAAGGAAAGATTATAAATGCAAACAAAAAATATAATAAAACATTTTTCTTTAATTACTCACCATAAATGGATTGTATTTAAACTATGTTGTAAATTAGGATTATATTGGAGAGGTTTAATGCATGACATTTCAAAATATTCATGGACAGAATTTGGTGAAAGCATAAAATATTATCAAGGAAATCGTTCTCCAATAATGGTTGCAAGGGAAGACAAAGGATATTCAGAAGCCTGGTTACATCATAAAGGAAGGAATAAACATCATCATGAATATTGGATAGATGAATTATCTCCAAATCAAACACCTATTATTCCATATAAATATGCACCAGAAATGCTATGCGATAAATTAGCAGCAGGAATAGTATATCAAGGAAAAAATTGGACAAAAGAATATGAACTTGGTTATTGGAATAGAGAAAAAGAAAAAATTAAAACAAATGAAAACATCAAAGATTTTATCACAGAAGCATTAGAAATGGTTGCAAAAGATGGGATAGATAAGACTTTAACCAAGAAAAATATTAAAGATTTATATAATAAACATTGTAAATAAGCAGAAATTTTGAAATTGATTATATAAGCAAAATTTATTTATAAGATAATTTTTAAATAGCTATTGACAAAATAAAAAAATACTTGTATAATTTTATAGTGATTAAAATAATGGAAAAATGAACAGATATACACATATATCTAAAGCGAGGAGGGAATAAGTATGGCACAACCAAAAAGAAGATGGTCTAAAGCAAGAACACATTCAAAAAGATCAACATGGAAAAAAGAATTACCAACTATGGCTACTTGCCCACATTGTCATGAGCCAGTAATGCCACATAGAGTTTGTAAAAATTGTGGATATTATGATGGTAAAGAAATAATATCAAAAAAAGAAACTGAAAATGCATAATCAATAGCACCTTTTTAAAGGTGTTTTTTGGTTTATTGGGGACGTGCCAAATCGTTTCAAAATGAAACAAAAGGGACAGACCTTCAATTTTCTTTTAGAATATTTCCATTGACAAAATTAAAATGTAAATGTAAAATACTAATGAAATTAATAAGAAAAGAAGTGATAGATATGTTAGAAAAATTATTAAAAAAATCTGGTTGGACAGATATAGTAATAGCAATATTATTTATCTTATTTGGAATAATGTTAATAGCAAGTCCAGAAGCGGTAACAGCCATGATTTCAGTAATATTAGGAGTAATTTGTATACTTATAGGAATTTTAAAAATATGTGATTATATGGCAAAAGGAAAAAATGATAATTACTTATTGGCAATTTCAATTGTAGCAATCATAACCGGAATAATAGTAATGTTTTGTGGAGATGTAATATTTTCAATATTTAGAATTTTAATTGCAATATGGATTATATATAGTGGAATAATGAATTTACAAACAGCAATTATGTGGAAAGATTACAAATCAAAATTGTGGATAATAACATTAATCTTATCAATACTTATAGTTATTGCAGGAATTTACATGCTAGTAAATCAAGGAGCAGTATTACAAATGGTAGGAGTAATAATATTGGCATATGGAATAGTTGATATTATTGAAAATGTTATATTTATTAAAAAAATAGATAATTATCTAGATTAAATAAAATTATGGGGGAACAATGGAAAAAAAAGAATATACAAAATTAAGTAAAAAAAGATTAAAAAACAGTTTTAAATTTGCAATTCAAGGAATTCGGAAGTGCTTTAAAAACAGAGCAAAATTTAAAGATACATTTTATTGTTACAATATTAGTTGTAATTTTAGGAATAGTATTAAAAATTAATTTTACCGAGTGGGCTATATGTTTTTTACTTTTTGGATTTGTAATTACTGCAGAATTGATGAATACGGCAATTGAAGTAACAGTTGATTTAGCTATGCCAGATATAAATGAAAAAGCAAAACTTGCAAAAGATATAGCTGCAGGAGCAGTTTTAGTATCTTCAATTGTTGCGGTTTTAATAGGACTAGCAATATTTTTACCTAAAATAATAGAACTAATATTTTAAAGTTTAATATGGTTAAAAATAAAGTTGAGGTAGAGAACTTAAGAGTTTTCTAACTCAACTTTTTTGTTTTTTCAAATATAATCAATTATAGAACTTTTTGAAAAATAATGTCATATAATGCAATGAAGGAGGAAGAAGTATGTTTAGAAATTACAGAAAATGTGGTTGCATGAACAATAACTATCAAAATGATTCTTGTGAAATGCAAAATGATATTATTGAAACTCAATGCAGTGAAGTAAATTCATATGAAGATATGAGTAATAGTTGTGACTGTGGCTTTGATGAAGGATACAATGTATTCCCAGAAAATCCTATGCTTGCACAAAGTTACGTACCATATCAATATATGGATAAAACCTTTAAACCTTGTGTTGGTTTAAAAATGGGAACAATTTTCCCAGAATTAGTCAGTCCTTATGTTCCTGGTCAAAGTATGCAGGAAATAAAGATGATAGAGAATATGAATACAATAGGGAAGGGGTGCAATAAATGTCAATAGAAGAAAATAGAAATTGTGGATGTAATTGTATGTGCAATGAAGAAGAAAATACCGTAGATTGCGACATGAGACGTGAAATGATTCAAGAAATTAGATGTTTAGAATTCGGTATAACTGAACTTGCACTATATTTAGATACACATCCAGAAGATGAAAAAGCTCTTTGCTTGCATAGAAAATATTGCAAACAAGTAAAAGATTTAAAAGACAAATATCAAAAAGTTTATGGCCCTCTTACTATTAATTATCCTTGCAACAAGTGGAGATGGTTAGAAGAGCCATGGCCATGGGAAAGGGGGAATTACTAATGTGGACTTATAACAAAATGTTACAATATCCAATTAATATTAAATGTACAGA
>CALXJZ010000079.1 GCA_944388745.1 uncultured Clostridia bacterium | reverse complement strand
TATGGATTCAGAGGCAGATATATTTAAACCATACGAAAAAATGCATTCTACTGTAAAAACAGCATCAGAAATAGCAACGAGTTTAAATGTTAAAAATTTAGTATTATATCATGCAAGTGATAACGATTTAGAAAACAGAAAAAGATTATACACAGAAGAGGCAAAACAATACTTTAATGGAAATATATATGTACCAGATGATTTAGATGTTATTGAATTATAAAAAAGAGGAGAAAGTAAATTTTATGAACACAATAATATATTTAGTAAAACATGCTGATGAACTTAAAGAAAATGGAATCCAAAATACTAATGATACTGCACAATTAATAAACGAAAAATATATTCTATCAGTAAAAGGAGAAGAACAATCAAAAAGACTAAGTGAAAATCCAGAATTACAAAATATAAATGCTCTATGGTCTAGTAGTTATGCAAGAGCAAAAGCTACTGCAAAATACATAGCATATAGAAATAACATTGATATAAATATTGATTCAAGATTAAATGAAAGAAAATTAGGCAATTTAGAAGACTTATCTAAATGGATGAAAAATAAACCATTTGGAGTAGTACAAGCATATTTACAAGATAAAAAATGGAAGGCAAGAGAAGGAGAAAGTTGTGAAGAATCAACAGAAAGAGTCACAATTTTTTTACAAAAAATATTAAAAGAAAATATGGGGAAGAAAATAGTATTAGTAAGTCATGGAGCATTAATTAGTTTTCTATTAACAAATTGGTGTGAATTAAATGAAGAAATGAAGCTAGTATTTAATAATAAAATAATAGAGATAAAAGAACCTAGCATTACGAAATTAACTTTTGACAAGCAAACATTAATAAATATTGAATCTATTGAAACATAAAAAATATTAATGAAAGTAAGCATGTAGGAGAAGAAATATAAGAAGATGTGCAAAAGAATATATAGAAGAAAAAACAAAGTAAAAGGAGTAAAAATCAATGGTAATAAAAGTAAACAAAAAAATTGAAGTGACAAAAATAGAAGAAAAGTTACAACTACCACAAAAATTGCAAATTCAAATAGAAAATTTTTGGAAGAAACAGCTAATAGAAAATCCACATTTATTTAATGGAGAAATATGGAGTGTAACAAAATTTGAAGAATTACCCAACAAAATAAAAATGAGTATTCAGAAAACAAATTATGCACATTACTTATTTGATGAAAGAGTAGGGATTGAAGGAAAATATGCTTGCTATAATTTAAACTGCGGAATATTGTTAGAAACTCATGATGGATATTATATTGTAGGAGAAATGAATGAAACAACATCATATCCAAAAGGTTTACAAATTAGTGGAGGAAATCTAGATCAAAATGATATTCAACCAGATGGACAAGTAGATATTGCAAATAATATAGCCAGAGAATTAAAAGAAGAATTAGGCATTGACTTATTTGATAAAAATATAGTACAAGAATATGAAATGAGATATATGGAAATACCACAAGGAAAAAGACATTCATATGCTCCAATGATGAAAGGGATTTTAACAATTACAGCAGAACAAATGGAAGAATTATATAACAACTATAAAAATGAATTAGAACAAAATGGTCAAGAGATAGAATTTGCAACACTACATTTTATAAAAAAAGAAAATGCTATAGAAGAATTAAAAAGTTTAAATAATCCAAAAAGACCTTATTTAGAAGATTTAATTAGTATAGACAGTAGAACAAGAGAAGACATAGAAAGATAGGAGAGCAGATAGAATGGAAAAATATGAATTAGTAGATAAAAAAGGAGGAAAAAATAATGATAAAACATATTGTAATGTGGAAATTTAAAGAAAATGAAGAGGTAAAAATGAATGAATTTTTAGAAGGTCTAAATAAACTAAAAAATATCATTCCAGAAATAAAAAATATGGAAACAGGAGTAAATGTAAATCCAAAAAATGAATTTGATGCTATATTAATATCAGAATTTGAAACAATGAAAGATTTGGAGACATATAAAAATCATCCAGAACATATAAAAGTATCGAATCTATGCAAGTCAATAAGAACAGATAGACAAGCAATAGACTATGAAATATAAAAAGCAACTTCATCTTGAGACTTATCTTTAGCAATATCACAAGCCAATAATGAAACAAAATTAACAAAAGCACAAGGATTCATACAAAAACCTCACAAAAATAAATATATATAACTATTATATGAAAATGAAATAAAAAAAGAAGGGAATGTCGATAAAATTGAAAATAGGATTTACAATAGGAAAATTTGCACCATTACATAAAGGACATCAGTATTTAATAGAAAAAGGACTATGTGAAATGGACGAATTCTATGTAATAGTATATGACACAAATGTAATAAACATACCAACAGAAAAAAGAGCGGAGTGGATAAAAGAAATATATCCAAAAGCAAAAATAGTATATGCAAAAAATCCGCCATCACAATATGGATTAGATGAAAAAAGTGTAAAAATTCAAACAGATTATATAAAAAAATTAGTTAAAGATATACCAGTAACTCACTTCTACAATAGCGAACCATATGGAAAATTTGTAGCAAGAGATTTAAACATTCAAGAAGTTCAAGTAGATAGAAATAGAGAAAACTATTCAATAAGTGCCACAAAACTAAGAAATAATTTAGAAGAAAATAAAGAATTTTTAACACAAAATGTATATAATGAAATAAAAAAATTTATTAATATGTAATTAAAATCATTAATAAGAGATAGGAATCAAGAAAATTTCTATCTCTATTTTTGAGTTAATAATTTATTTATACAATATTAAGAAAAAATAAATAGTATTGTAAATAGATATATGGTAGAATAAGAAAAAACAAAAGGAGGATGGATATGGAAAACATATTAGAATGTAAAAATCTGTGTAAAACATTTGGAAAAAAGCAAATCCTACACAATGTATCATTTGAAATAAAAAAAGGAGACATTCTAGGATTTATAGGACCAAATGGAGCAGGAAAAACAACCACAATAAAATTAATACTAGGATTACAAAGCATAACAAGTGGAAAAGTATTAATAAATGGTTATGACGTAGAAAAAGAATTCACAAAAGCAATAGAAAAAGTAGGAGCAATTGTAGAAAATCCAGACATGTATATGTATATGTCAGGATATGACAATTTAAAATTAGTAGCAAACATGTATAAAGGAATAAATACAAAAAGAATAGATGAAGTAGTAAAATTAGTAAAACTAGAAAACAGAATAAATGATAAAGTATCAAAATACTCTTTAGGAATGAGGCAAAGATTAGGAATAGCTCAAGCTATACTTCATAATCCAAATTTATTGATATTAGATGAGCCAACTAATGGATTAGACCCAGAAGGAATTAAAGAAATGAGAGAATTATTAGTTGACTTAGCCAAAAAAGAAGAAATGGCAATCTTAATATCAAGTCACAATCTAGCAGAGCTTGACAACTTCTGTAACAAAATATGTATTATAAAAAATGGAGAAATAATAGAAACAAATGAAATAACAGCAATCAAAAAAGATATAGAGCATCAACAATTTATAGTAGAAATAGATAACACAAAAAATATCAAAAAGCTATATAGTGAAGCAACAATAGTAAATGACCAAATATTTAAGATAAACGTGAAAAAAGAAAACATACCAAATTTAGTAGTAAATCTAGTAAATAACAATATCAAAATTTATGAAATAAAAGAAGATGAAAAATCACTAGAAGATGCATTTTTTGAAAGAACAGGGGGGAATGTAATTGAGTAGTTTAATAAAAAATGAATTAACAAAAATATTTAAGAAAAAAAGCATATATATTACACTATTTGTAGTTTTAGCATTTGTAATACTAACAAATTGTATATACAAATTCTTCTTTACAACAGGAAATTCATATGGATATAGTGAAAGTTATATTTCATATATAAAAGAAGATTTAGCA
Organism: uncultured Clostridia bacterium; assembly: GCA_944388745.1. Classification (GTDB taxonomy): domain Bacteria; phylum Bacillota; class Clostridia; order TANB77; family CAG-508; genus CAG-269. The sequence continues at coordinate 1,544 of CALXJZ010000079.1, read as the reverse complement.
AGGCTAGACCCTAGTAAACCATCTGATACAACAATGTATATAGATTTAAAATCAGAATTAGAAACATATGAGCTAATGCAAAAATATGATGAAGATGCATGGCAAAGACAAATCATAGCATCACAAGTAGCAGGAGATATTAATGAAAAAAATACTTATTTATACAGTAGCGAAAAAGATGAAGCAAAAGCACAAGAAATTGAAAATAATATAAATGACATATTGCAAAAATTAGATAGTGATGATTGGAAATACTTTGCTAACCTAGAACTAGAGCAAGCAGATGCAAAACTAAAAGAATTAGAAGAACAAAAAGCAAATACACAAGATAAACAATTATTAGAAGAATTAGAAGTATCAATTGAAAATGCCAAAATAGATAAAGAAGTTGCAGAATATAGAATAAATCAAGATATAAAATATGGAACAGACTATTTAAATGAAGCATTAACAAGTTATCAAAGTTATTCTCTAAATTTAATACAAATGGGAAATGTAGATAACTTAGAATATGAAGATAAATTACAATATAATGAAAGCCTAGAACAAAAAGAAGTAAGTAAATATATAATAGAAAATAAACAAGACATCAACAAAAGGAATGATACAAGAGGAATTTTAAAAAATTTCTTCTCTGAATATGGTTTATTCATAATCGTAATAATAGTTATGATAGCAGGAACAATAGTAAGTGAAGAATTTAATAAAGGAACAGTCAAATTATTATTAATCAAACCATATAGTAGAGCAAAAATATTATTATCAAAATATATAACAATATTAATAATGACAGTATTTGCAATAGTAATAATTCTACTGATGGAATTAATTGTAGGAGGCATAGTATTTGGATTTGACAGCCTATCAGTTCCAGTATTGGAATATAACTTTAATACTAGCCAATTAGAAATATTAAATATATTCACATATGTAGGAATAGAAATATTAACACAATTACCAATGATTATTTTACTTGCAACACTTGCATTTGCACTTAGCACAATATTTACAAATAGTGCCCTTGCAATCACAATTTCACTATTAGGATTCATGTCACCAAGTATAATAAATGCATTAGTAATACAATATAAAGTTGGATTTATGAAATACTTTGTTACTATGAATTGGGATTTAAGCGGATATTTATTTGGAAGTTTACCATCAATGGAAGGCATGACAATGGGATTCTCAATAGTAATGTGTTTAATCTATCTATTTGTAATGTTAATACCAACATTCATAATTTTAAAAAAGAAAAACATAAAGAACATTTAGGGACATGCCAAAATGAGCAAAAATTGTTCAAAAGGGACAGACCTATATAAGATAAAGTTTTAATTAAATCTAAATAAAAAAGATGCCACTCAGCACTTTAAATTTGATAGTCCTATTCAATAGTAATTGTTTCAAAAAAATTGGTCCCCCTTTTAAGGATATCCACCAATTTTTTTGAAATTAATTACTACTGTAGGCTCCAAATTAGTTGTGCTGAGTAGCATCTTTTACTTTTAGGCTCAATTTATGATTAAAAATTATATACAAAA
>CALXJZ010000078.1 GCA_944388745.1 uncultured Clostridia bacterium | reverse complement strand
AATCTTATTACATATTTAGCTTGTATTTGCTTTTTATTTATTTTTGGAAGAATTTTTATTGTGCCATTAAAAAAGATTTTGAAATTAATTTTTAATTCGGTTCTAGGTGGATTAGCTATTTTTATAATTAATTTGGTTGGAGCTAATTTTGACTTTCATATAGGTTTGAATATTTTTACAAGTATTGTGGTAGGACTTTTAGGGCTTCCTGGAGTTGTTTGTTTGATAGTTGTTAAACTCTTAATAGGATAGAATACATATACATTAAAATTACATGCATATTGAAAAATTATGTAAAATGTGTTAAAATTATATTGTAAACATTTTGGAAAAAAGCAACAATAATAATTTATTAAGGAGGAGACTAAATGTTTTACAATTGTGTTTTAGTTCCAGCTACGTACTATAAGTTGAAGGAAAAATACGGAGAAGATGCATGTGAACATTGCGTGTATCATCAGTACGGATGTCCAGAAAAGGATGCTATTACTTTTAATGGGTATCGGTATATACCCATTGAAGAAAGCAAAAAAGTTTTGCCCAAATGTAGAATTTGGTGCAAAAACTGTAAGGCTAAAAATGGTCTGATACAGCACGAAGTACTGTGGAATTGCAGACATGCATATGCAATAAAATGTGATGTTTGCGGTGCAGAATTCCTGTTGTACAAAGACAAAGTTTCTGCGGAGTATACTGGATTTGTAAATATGAGAGGAGAATATGTATCTCCTCATGAGTACAGAAGCATGGAGAGAGAGTTCTGTGCTAAAGAATCCAGAAGAAGATTACGACCTGAAGTTGAGCATGTTGCAACTTTTGGAGAAGAGAATGGTGGAAATACTGCAATGGAGGAGGCCTTGAAAAGGGCTGGAATTATTTAATGCAAAAAGACCTGCTGAAGTTTAGCAGGTCAAAATTTTGTATTTTAGCAAATTTACTCAACTGTAACAGATTTTGCAAGATTTCTAGGTTTATCAACATCTAATCCTTTTTCCTTTGAAATATAATAAGAGAATAATTGCAAAGGAATAATAGAAAGGATAGGAGAAACAAAAGTATTTGTATGTGGGATACGAATAACCATATCAAATCTCTTATCATCTATATCTTGGTTAGTAACAATTAAAGTTTTAGCACCACGAGTTACAACTTCTTGAATATTACTAATAGTTTTTTCAACTAATTTAGGGTCTGTCATAATACCAATAACAGTAACATCATTTTCTATTAAAGCAATTGGTCCATGTTTTAATTCACCAGCAGCATAACTTTCAGCATGAATATAAGAAATTTCTTTTAATTTTAATGCTCCTTCTTTTGCAACAGTCTCATCAATTCCACGACCTAAGAAGAACATGTCTTTTTCTTGATAAACTTTTTTAGAAAATTCTTTTACAACTTCAGATGTTTTCAAAGTTTCTTCTATTTTCTTAGGCAATTCTAAAACCTCTTTTTTCAAGTTTGATAAATCCTCATTTTTAATTTCCAATAATTCAGCAAAATAAATTGAAAGTAATATAAGTAATACAACTTGAGATGTATATGCTTTTGTAGAAGCAACAGCAATTTCAGGACCAGCATGTGTATATATAGAATAATCTGCTTCTCTAGTAATAGAACTTCCAATTACATTACTAATAGCAAGAGTTTTTGCACTTTTTTCTCTTGAAAGTTTTAAAGCTGCTATTGTATCTGCTGTTTCTCCAGATTGAGAGATGAAAATACATAAAGTTTTTTCATCAATAATTGGATCACGATAACGAAATTCAGATGCAATATCCACTTCTGCAGGTATTTTGCATAATTTTTCAAATGCATTTTTACCAGCTAAACCTGCATGCATTGCAGTACCACATGCAACTATATATATTTTATTTATACTTTGTAAATATTCTTTAGTGAAAGTTAAATCTTCAAATTCGCATTTTCCATTTTCAGTTAATTTAGAACCGATAGTTTCACGAATAGCAGTTGGTTGTTCATAGATTTCTTTAAGCATATAATCATCGTAACCATCTTTTTCTGCGCTTGAAGCGTTCCATTCTATTGTTTTTGTTTTCTTATCTATAGGGTTTAAATCTATATCATAAAATTTAGCGTCATTTCTTGATAATATTACAAATTCTAAGTCATTTAATAAATAGAAATCTCTTGTAAAAGAAAGGATAGCTGGAATATCAGATGAAATGTAATTTTCATTATCACCTTTTCCAATAACTAAAGGACTATCTTTTCTAACAACTATCATGTTATCAGGATAATCTTTGCAAACAACTTCAATTGCAAAACTTCCTTTTAAATCTTTACATGCATTTCTAACAGCTCTTAAAAATTTTAATTCATCATTTTTTTTATCTTTTGAATAATAATAGTGTATTAAATTAGGTATAACCTCTGTATCTGTTTGAGAATAAAAAGTATAACCATTATCAGTTAAAAATTTTCTTAATTCATGATAATTCTCTATAATTCCATTATGTACAACACTAAAGGTTTTACTATTATCTATATGAGGATGAGAGTTTTCTTTAGATGGTTTACCATGTGTTGCCCATCTAGTGTGAGCGATTCCAATAGTTCCTTCTAAATCATCAATTCCTTCTAAATTATATAAATTTTTTACTCTACCTTTATCTTTCATTAAAGATATTCCATCTTTTTCAATTGTTGCAATACCTGCTGAGTCATAACCCCTATATTCTAATCTTAAAAGCCCATTAATTAATATAGGACTGGCTTTTTTAGTCCCAATATAACCTACAATTCCACACATAATTGTGCCCTCCTTAAAAATATTTTTGGAATTGAAAGTATGCAAATAAAACCTAAGTGTATTCATTTTTGTTAAAGCATTACTGCTATTTTTTGTGTGAATACTATTGATTTTAGGAAACCACTAGAGTACCCGCCGAAAATTCGATAACTCTAGACCTCGTCAACATAAAAATACACATATTTTAATGTCCTGGCGCTTTATTTATTAACCATTATCCTCCTTTCATTTTGAAATATCTATTGCATTTCTTTCAATTTACTTTATTATATTACAATAAAAAAATAAATGTGTCAATGTCTCATTGGGAGTGTCGCATTGGGGACGTTTCTCATGCGACATTAGATAAAAATACCATAAGATATTAAGGTAAATATAGAAAAAATGTCGCATGAGAAACGTCCCCAATGCGACACCTCAATGAGATATTTTTTCTAAAATTTGATTCTCATCCAAATTGTTCAATTTTCTATCTTCCATTAATATATTTCCATTAACAATAGTAGTAACTACATTATGACCTTTAGCATTATAAACGATATCTGCAAAAATATCATTAATAGGTTGCATTGTAACTTCATTAGTGTCAAGAATGATTAAATCAGCAAGTTTTCCTTCTGTTATACTACCAATTAAATTTTCTTTATTCAGAGCTTTTGCACCATTAATTGTAGCCATTTTCAAAACTTCATATGCTGGAATAAGAGTTGGGTCTTCATTGAATCCTTTTTGTAGTAAACCAGTAAATTTCATTGTGTCAAACATATCTAAATTACAACCACTACCTTGACCATCAGTTCCTAAAGAAATATTTATATTATTTTCTAACATTTTAGGTAGATTAGCTATTCCACATCCTAGTTTTAGATTACTGATAGGGCAATGAGACACATTAATATTTTTTAGATTTTTTAGGATATCAAAATCGCTGTCACTTAATTTTACACAATGTGCAAGGATTACATTTAAATCTGACAAATATTTTTCTATAACTTCACTTGGTGTATTTACATTATATCTCTGTTTGATTTCTTCTACTTCACCAGTGTTTTCGCAAAAATGAATATGAAGATTCAAATTATATTTTTTTGCTATTTGAGTAGCTTTTACAAGACAGTCCTTACTTGCCGTATATAGCCCATGAACTCCAACATTTATTGTAATATTATCATTTGAATTTTTGTACTTTTCTACGGTATTGACAAGCTCATCAACTCTACCATCTAAATCATTATTTATATCCATCAATACTCGTGTAACTTCTCCACGCATACCTGATTTTGAAATTGCAGATATTACACTTTCAGGGAAGAAATAATGGTCATTTACAGTAGTAGTCCCAGTTTTAATCATTTCTATGCAAGAATAAAGAGATGAGTAATAAATATCTTGTTCAGTTAAATTATCTTCTATTGGCCAGATTTTTTTTGAAAGCCAATCTTGAAGTTTTAAACCGTCTACAGTCTCTCTAAAAATGCTCATACCGATATGTGCGTGTGTATTTATAAATCCAGGTAATACATATTGATTTGTTGCATCTATTACTTTGTCAATATTTTCTTCACTAATGTTTTTTTCAATTTTCTTTATTTTGTTTTCTTCGATTAAGATGTCAATATTTCTTTCTAATTTTGGTCTTGAATTATCCATTGAGATTAAATTACAATTTTTTATTAATGTTTTCATTTTGTTCACGTTCCCTTCTAATATTTACTTTACATTTTTATTTTTTACTGAGAATTATTATATCATATATTTATTAAAAGTGTTGTGATTTGAGACTAAAAAATTATTTAACAATAAAAAATGGAAAATAATATTTTAGTAGGCATTGATAAAAAACGTATTTTATTATATAATATAGGCGAAATAAAGAGGAAAAAGGATGGTGAAGAAAATGAAAAAAATTGGTATTATTGTTGCACTAGATGAAGAACGTGAAGAAATATTAAACATCATGAATGATGTGGAAGTAAAACAAGTGTATAACTTAAGATTTTTACAAGGTACAATAGAAGAGAAAAAATGTGTACTAATCAAAAGTGGAATAGGAAAAGTAAATGCAGCAAGAGCAACCCAAGCAATGCTTGACCATTTTAAAGTAGATTATATAATTAATCTAGGAGGAGCAGGTTCATTAAATTCACTATTAGATATAGGGGATATAGTTATTGCAAAAAAAGTAATACAACATGACTTTGACATTACTGCATTTGGACATAGTAAAGGATATATTACTGGAGTGGGAGCTTTTATAGAATCAAATCCAGATTTAGTGGAAGAATTTAGTAGTGTTTTAGAAGAAACTCCAGAAAAGAGTTATAAGATAAAATTAGGAATAGTGGCTACTGGAGATATTTTCTGCACTGAATCATGGATGAAAGATAAGATAAGAGCAAAATTTAATGCTGATGTTGAAGATATGGAATGTGCTGCAATAGCTCAAGTTTGTTATTTATCTGAAAAACCATTTATTGCAATAAAGAGCATATCAAATACACTAAAAGGAGATAATGCAATATCATATAGCAATAATGTAAAATTAGCATCAAAAAGATGTGCAAATGTATTAAAAGAATTTTTAGCTTAAATATTGTAAACTAAAGTGTTACTAATCAATGCATGGAATATTAGTGATGCTTTATTTTTAATTTTAGTATAAGAATATAAAATTTTGTACATAATTTATACAGCATATATAAAAATAATTGGCAGTATATTGCCAGAATGGAGGAAATTAGATGAGTGA
>CALXJZ010000077.1 GCA_944388745.1 uncultured Clostridia bacterium | reverse complement strand
TTCTAAATATTTTGGAAGGCACTTTTCTAAAATTTCTTCATTATATTCCATTTACTTAATTAACCTTTCTTTATTATACATTACAACTATCAGCTTTTAACTTATCCTTCTCAATCTTCTTCTTATATCTATCCTCCTCTCTATAGCTTGAATATGACCACAAAATTTACTAAAGTTTTCAATTCTGAAAAATAATGAAATCATATTCGTCAGAAATTTTATTTAAATTTTGATCATATAATAACATTTTATTGTCTTCATTTTTCACTATATATGCATTTTCTAAAGTTATCAAGAAATCCTGTGTTTTTAAAACTATTCGCCCTGAATGATCTAAAAAATAATATTCTGTACTATCCGTTTCTTCATCATATTTATACACTATAATGATGTTATTTGTTATATCTTGTATCTCATATCCACTTGGAAGCTTTCTCTTATTTCCATTACTATCATACCAACCATAAGTTTCTTCATCTAAACTTTTAAATACGATAGAACCATCACTTAATACTTCAATAGTATCTTCATATTCAGCAAAGCCTGGTAAATACTCCATGATAGAACTTTCTTCGCCGTTACTTTTCCTGATCGTTACTTTACACTTTGGTTCAATATTTATAGTTCCATCATATTGAGAATAACCTTTACTATTTTGTATTGGCTCTATTATCATAGTATAATTTTCATTTTCGCAATATAATTTATAACCTTCAAACAATTCAGAATTATCTCTTTGTAAATTTATTTCTTCATTATCTAATTTTATTGGCAATTTTTGATATTCTATTTCTGTTTTGCCAAGTATAAAACATTGAAGTGCAAATGAATACATCGGTACAGATATCCAAACTTTTTCATCTTGACTATGTGTATTTATCATTTCATTTTCGACATAATCTATTATATTTTTAAAATATTCATTATCATTTAGATGAATTTTTTGATTGTTTTTTGAAATCATGTAATATTCACTCTGTTGTTTGACTAATGCAAAATAACACTTTTTATGATGGATATCTGCACTATAAAAATAGGATACACCATCATAGTAACAAGGTATTTTTTCTTCTCCTTTTTCATTAATAAAACCATATTTTGAATTCTTTTCCACTACAATGTATTCTTCTTCTTTTGTTATGTCTGAAAAACTTGCTACTTCATTTAATATTTCTGTTACTTGATGATTCAATTTGCTACAATTTACTTTATCTATGATTATAGCTACTATCAATATAAGAAATGTACTAATAACAGCTACAGATTGTAATACATAATATAATGTTATATTAACAATTTTTCTTTTTTTGCTTTCCTGTATATTTCTTTCTTGATTATGTACATAAACAAATTGCATGATTATGCAAATTATATCCCAATATACATCTATTACATCAAAAATAACTAAAATAGATATTATAATTGTTACAACATACGATATAATTTGAATTATCTTAGGTTTATTCTTTTTGATAAAAATAATGTTTCTAAGTGCTAATATTATTGGAATCACAGCACATACAGTTATTTCTATCCACCTAAAAGTTATAACAATAGGATTTGTTATTATGCTAATAGCAAAAAATATTTCATAAATTCCAAATATTATTTGCCAAAAACATATTTTTTTGTTTTTTCTGTTTTGGATTCCTGCAACAATATTAAGTATTCCAATTATACTACATATTATGATTTCTATTAACTTTCCATTTGCCAACAATGTATCGACTATAAAACTATTATAAATTGATTTAACACCTGATGGTCCATATATAACTCCCATTTTTAAATTATTAAAAAGTAATAATATATATACCGATATAATTGCTAAAATATTGCATATGGCAATCATATAATTGGTTCTTTTTTTATTCATCTTAAAACTTCCCCTTTATGAGCTTTATTGATTTTTTATATCTATTCCATATGGTTTAATTACATTTTCTTTATAGTAAATTAAAACTATCCTATTTTATCTTTTTCAATTTTCTTCTGATATCTATCCTCTTCAGAAAAAATACAACCACAATATTTTTGCATATATAGACCTAATTTTCTTGCTTTTGCTTGTCCTTCTCTAAAACCAACTCTGAAATCTCTGTACAAAAATTCCACACCATATTTTTTAGCCATAAAATTTGCAACTTCAATTAAAGCCTCATGATTTTGATATGGGCTAACTAACAAAGTTGTAGAAATTGTGTCAAATCCATTTTCTTTAGCATATTTTGCAGTTTGCTCTAATCTTACAGGATAGCAATAATCTCTACATCTTGTATCTAAACTATTTACTGTATTTTTACAAAATTCTCTTAACCCATAATTTTCTTCAAATATAGCATCTACATTTATGCTTTTTGTATATTCTTTTAAGCAGTCTCTTCTTGCCGTGTACTCCATATATGGGTGTATATTTGGATTAAACCAATATACTGTTGGCTCTACTCCTTCATTTCTTAGACTATCTATACAGTATACACTGCATGGTGCACAACAAGTGTGTAATAATAATTTCATTTTATTCCCTCATTTCGTATCCCAAATGTTTATAAGCAGGTGGAAGCACTTGTCTTCCTCTTACTGTTCTTGCAATAAATCCTATTTGCACTAAATATGGTTCATATACATCTTCTATAGTATCTACTTCTTCTCCTATTGTTGTTGCTAATGCCTCTATTCCTACTGGTTTTCCATTATATTGCACTATCATTGTTTCTAGGATTTTTCTATCTATTTCATCAAGACCTAGTTCGTCTATTTCAAGTTTATTTAATGCATGTTTTGTAATCTTTTTATCTATTTCTCCATTTCCTAGTACTGTTGCATAATCTCTTACTCTTTTTAATAAACGGTTTGCAATTCTTGGTGTTCCTCTTGACCTTCTTGCTATTTCTTCTGCCGCTTCATCGTCTATTTTTACTCCCAATATTCCACTTGACCTTTTAATTATCTTGGTCAAATCTTCTGGTGAATATAGTTCAAGTCTATGTACTATTCCAAAACGGTCACGAAGTGGTGTAGTTAATGCTCCTGCTTTTGTTGTCGCTCCTATTAAAGTGAATTTTGGCAAGTCTAATCTTATTGACCTTGCACTTGGACCTTTTCCTATAATTATATCCAATGTAAAATCTTCTAATGCAGGATACAATATTTCTTCTACACTTTTACTTAATCTATGTATCTCGTCTATAAATAAGACATCAAATTCAGATAGATTCGTTAGTATTGCTGCTAAATCTCCTGGTTTTTCTATTGCTGGCCCTGATGTTATTTTTATATTTGAATTCATTTCATTTGAAATTATATTTGATAATGTTGTTTTTCCAAGTCCTGGAGGACCATAAAATAAGCAATGGTCTAATGGCTCGCCTCTTTTTTTAGCTGCTTCTATATATATTTTCATATTTTCTTTTACTTTATCTTGTCCAATATATTCATCTAATGTTTTTGGTCTTAATGAATTTTCTAATCTTTCTTCATTTGAATTTTCAAGTTCTGGACTAATTATTCTTTCATCTTCCACATTTTCTCTCTCCCTTGTATACATTAAAATTTTTCTAATTACTCACATCAAGCCAATTCACTACTTCTAGAAATTTTTAGGTCCGTCCCTAAATCCCTGTTTTTAGGGATTTTTAGGACCGTCCCCCTAATCCCTATTTTAGCAAATTGTTTATGCTTATAGAATTTGACAATTCCAACTCTGTTCTCATTTGTCTTTCATATCTTTCTAATAATTCTTTTGTATCCTCATCCAAAGTCTCAAAATCAACCGGTTGACCTGTTGGAATATCATACCATACTTCATCATAATAATATCTACTACTTATAATTCTTTCATTATTTAAAGAAACAAAATCCTTACTTGCAAACATATTAGTTCCTAGAGAAAAACCATCTTCGATATTACACAAATAACTAAATGTTGGTTTTATATCTAGCTTAGTTACTGGCTTTTCAATTGTTAAATTTTTAACTCCTGGTATTCTCATTCCACAAGCTACTTTTGTATAACTTAACTTTATGTCCACATCTGTTAAATCCAAATCAGTTTGTGCCAAGAAATCCAACATTTGCTCATCATACATACTTAATCCATTATGGTCTCCAAATACTAATATTGCAGTATCATCATATAGTCCAGCTTTTTTTAGTTCATCTATAAATACTCCAAAAGCATAATCTGCATAATTTACTGCCTCTAAGTAATTTCCAAGAAAACTATATTTATATTTTCCAACATCTATATTGATTTTACTTCTATCTTGCAAACCTTCTAGTGTAAATGGTGTATGTGAAGATGCTGCTACAATATATGTAAAAAATGGCTGGTCATACTGGCTCAATTTTTCTACTGCTTGTCTATACAAAAGTTCATCTGATAAATATTCATTAATATTTTCTGAAGTATCTTCAAATTGGTCTTTTAGTTCTAAATGGTCTAAATTCATTCTTGAATATACATTCCCTCTATTCCAGAAATATGCATAATTTCCATGCATATATGATGTATCATAACCTGCATTATTGAAATTATCAAATATTGTATTATATGTATTTGTATAATATTTCGCAAATGACATTCCATTTTCCATTGGATATAGTGACGTTATTGTTGAAAACTCACTATCAGCTGTTGTTGAATAGCTTTGCATATTCATATTTGAAAATTCGATATTTTCATTTATAAATTTGTTCAAATTTGGTGTAATTTCTTGTCCATTTAATTGTTTATTTATTACATATTCTTGAACTGATTCTAGTTGCAATATTATTACATTTTTTCCTTCAAGAATTCCTTTAAGTGCAGGATATTTTTCTAATCCATATTCTTCATCATATTCTTCTTTTAATTCTTCGTAATCAGCCATCATCTCTTCTTTTTCTTTATATTTTGTTTGCTTTTTCATTGTTATCATATTTTCTATATCATATATATGATATCCAAAAATCGTTGCTTCCCTTATTTGTTGGTCTTTATTATATGATTTTTCTTTTCCTTTTTCTACATAGTCCACACCTATTATGCAGAAAATAACGACTCCAATTATTCCTACTATCCATTTTCCTATCAATTGTTTTTTAGTCTTTTTACCTTTTTTATAGATTTTTACTTTCTTAGCTATAAGCAAAATCACCAAAACTATTATGTCTAAGAAATATAGTATTTGATATAATTTTAATACCATTGGCAATGTGCTCATTATTTCTCCGCCATATTGCAAGTTTGTAATTTGTGCAATAGATAAGACGCTGTTTGAATAGTTATAATATATGTTATCTCCAAATAATACAAAACTTATAATAAAGTCTACAACTATTGAGGTTACTACTCTTGCTCTATTAGGCAATACAAATAAAAAGCATATTATTACTACAACAAAACTAATTGTTCCAATTATTGTATCACTATATAATTGTTCATTTACAGCGATTGTATGATAGTAAAATAAAAATGTTTTTGCTAATATCAAAAATCCTATAAATAAAACAAAATACCAAGAATTTATAAATTTTTCTAATTTAT
>CALXJZ010000076.1 GCA_944388745.1 uncultured Clostridia bacterium | reverse complement strand
ATCATATTATACATGAGGTTTTATATTTTTTCAATTTTATTTATTCGGTCCATAGCGAGGTACGAGCTATTTAGTACTATTGTAATTACTAATGCAATTAATGTAATACCTTCGTTTTTGTTTTTTTCTACTTTCATTTTGCTTTCAATTCCTCCATTTCTTTTGTTTTTTATTTCACTATAGTTATTCCCATTTTTGTAAATTATATTCTTTACACAAAAATAGACTTAATCATTATGTTTCTATTGTATACAATCATAATAAATAAGTCAATATTTTTTATATTACATTTTTATTACATCATTTCTGGTGTTTTGCTAAAAATCAAATTCTTTTTCAATAAATGAAGTGTCATAATTATTTTTCTTGAAATTTTCATTATCAAGGATTTTTAGTATAAAGTCTGCATTTGTTGTTATTCCATCTACAACTAATTCTGCAACAGCACTTTTTAATTTTGCAATTGATTCTTCTCTTGTTTTACCATGTACAATCACTTTTGCTATCATAGAATCATATGTTGGTGGGATTGTGTATCCACTATATATTGCAGTATCTACTCTTACTCCATTTCCTCCTGGGATATGTAATCCTGTTATTGTTCCTGGGCATGGCATAAAGTTTTTGTCTGGGTTTTCTGCATTTATTCTTGCTTCCATACTATGTCCATTTACTTTTACATCTTTTTGTTTTATTGTTAGTTTTTCTCCACTTGTAATTTTTATTTGTTCTTTTATAATATCAATTCCTGTAACCATTTCTGTTACTGGATGTTCTACTTGTACTCTTGTATTCATTTCCATGAAATAAAAGTCTTTGTTCTTATCTACTAAAAATTCGATTGTTCCTGCATTTGTATATCCAATTTCTTTTACTGCTTTTACTGCTACTTCTCCCATTTTCTTTCTTGTTTCATTATTTATAATACTTGCAGGTGTTTCTTCAATTATTTTTTGATTTCTTCTTTGTACTGAACAATCTCTTTCTCCAAGATGTATTCCATTCCCATGTTCATCTGCTAATACTTGGATTTCTACATGTCTTGGGTTTTCAACAAATTTTTCTATGTATATACTATCATCATTAAAAGAGATTTTTGCTTCTTGTTTTACTAAACTATATGCTTTTTCAAGTTCTTCTTTATTGTGGGCTATACGTATTCCTTTTCCCCCACCACCAGCTGATGCTTTTAATATTACTGGATATTTTATTTTTTCTGCTATTTCTACTGCTTCTTTTTTAGATTTTATTAATCCCTCTGAACCTGGTACTACTGGTACTCCTGCTTTTTTCATTGTTTCTTTTGCTTTTGATTTGTTTCCTAATAGTTCTATTAGTTTATAGTTTGGTCCTATAAATTTAATACCCATTTCTTCACATATTTTGGCAAAATTCGCATTTTCAGATAAAAATCCAAAACCTGGATGTATACTATCTGCACCTGTTAAACATGCTGCTTCTAATATTGCCTTCACGTTCAAATAACTTTTGCTAGATGGTGCTGGTCCTATACAAATTGCTTGGTCTGCTAGTCTAACATGTAAAGCATCTTTATCTGCTTCTGAATATATTGCTACTGTTCTTATTCCCATTTCTCTACAAGCTCTAATTATTCTAACTGCAATTTCTCCTCTATTAGCTATTAAAACTTTTTTTAACATTTCTTTTCTCTCCTTTATACTATCGCAAAAGTAAGCTCTCCCTTTGCTGCAACTTTTCCATCAACTGTTGCTATTGCTTCTCCAATTCCAATTGGTCCTTTTTTCTTTATTATTTTAACTTCTAGTTTTAATCTGTCTCCTGGTACAACTTGTTTTTTAAAGCGAAGTTTATCTATTCCTCCAAATAAAGCATTTTTTCCTTTATTTTCTTCCATAGAAAGTATTGCAACTGCTCCTGTCTGTGCTAATGATTCTACTATTAATACTCCTGGCATTATTGGATTTCCTGGGAAATGTCCTTTAAAATAGTATTCGTCTTCTGATACATTTTTGTATGCTACTGCACTTTCTCCAGGTGTGTATTCTTCTACTTCATCTATCATTAAAAATGGTTCTCTTTGTGGTATTATTTTTTTTATTTCTTCTTTGTTTAACATTTTTTCACTTCTTTCTTTACTATTGATTTTTTGCATTTATGTTTATTTTATGATATAATAATTATGTAGCTTATTAATTTTTATTACATGGAGGTACAATTATGAGACCAAACTTTAATGAACTCGTCAACTATTGTCTAAGTTTCGAACAACCTGATTGCTATGCCAAAGAGCGGATTTCTCTTATAAGAGAATTGCTAAAAAAAGCTATAAATAATCCGAATTTTGAACTTGCTGATGATCAACTTATTATAAGCAGTTGCTATTCTAATGCAGTAATTGATGATGTATTTTCTGAATTATACGGAAAACCGCCTTACAAAATAATTACTGCATCTAAGGAAAGCAAGATTGTCAGTTTCGTGTAGCAGTCAACCTCCTACCGGCGAGTGATATCGCCGGTTTCTTTTATTTATTTTAGCTACATATAAATTTTTCAACTATTTTATTTTAAATAGAGGCTTTCCATATTCAACTATATCTTCATTATTAACACAAATTTCTACTATTTCTCCATCAAATTCAGATTCTATTTCATTCATTAATTTCATTGCTTCAACAATGCATAGAACTTGACCTTTATGTACTTTGTCTCCAACTTTTACAAATGGGTCTTTATCTGGTGCTGAACTTGCATAAAAAGTTCCTACCATTGGGCTTTTTACTATTTTGTAGTTTTCTTCATCATTTTGTACATTTACTAAAGATGTTCCTTTATTTTCTCTAACTACTGGTGGAGTCATAGGTGCACTTCCTTCTATTACATTAGGTCCTCCAGTTGTAATTACTACTTCTTTTCCAGTATTTTTTGTCATACTTATTTTAATTCCTTCTGGAAATTCTATTTCTAATGAATCTAAATTTGAATTTCCCATATCATCAATTAATTTTTTGATATCTTTGTAATCCATTTATTATCATCCTTTCATAGATAAGATTTGATTTTCTTATATGATATTTTATACTATACTTCATTTGTTGAAAAGGCTTTTATTATTCAATATTTACCTTTTAATTGTCCCCAAGTGGACAAAATGTCGCATGAGAAACGTCCCTAATTAGACATTTTGAATAATAAGCTACTATTGTGTCCTCCAAATCCTAATGAATTTGATATAGCATATTTTATTTCTGCTTTTCTTCCTTCATTTGGTACTACATCTAAGTCACATTCTTCATCTGGTACTTTGTAGTTTATTGTTGCTGGCACAAATCCTTCTTGTATTGCTTTACTACAAATTATTGCTTCAACTGCTCCTGCAGCTCCTAAAAGATGTCCTGTATGTCCTTTTGTTGAGCTTACCATTACTTTTCTTGCATTTTCTTCTCCTAATGCTGTTTTTATTGCTTGTGTCTCACAGCTATCATTTAAATGTGTTGATGTACCATGTGCGTTTATATATGTAATTTCTTCTGGTTTTACATTTCCTTCTTCCATAGCTAGTTTCATAGCTCTTGCACCACCTTCTCCTCCAGGTGCAGGTGATGTTATATGATATGCGTCTGATGTTGCTCCATATCCTACTATTTCAGCATATATTTTTGCACCTCTTGCTTTTGCATGTTCATATTCTTCTAATACTACTACTCCAGCTCCTTCTGCCATTACAAATCCGCTTCTTTCTTTATCAAACGGAATGCTTGCTCTGTTTTTATCTTCAGCTTTTGTTAGTGCTTTTATATTTGTAAATCCTGCTATGCTAAGTGGTGTTATACCAGCTTCTGTTCCTCCTGCTAAAACCACATCTTGATATCCATGTTTAATCATTCTAAAACTTTCACCAATACAATGAGTTCCTGAAGCACATGCTGTAACCATTGCCATTGATTCACCTTTTGCTCCTATATCAATTGCTACATTTCCTGTTGCCATATTTAATATTCCCATTGGTATATACATAGGTGATACTCTATCTGGTCCTTTTTCATTACATTTTTTGTTTTCTGTTTCTATTGTTTGTATTCCACCAATTCCAGAACCTACTATTACTCCAACTCTTTCCATGTTTTCTGTTTCTTTATCTAGTCCACTATCTTTCCATGCTTCTCTTGAAGCTACCATTGCATATTGAGAAAATAGGTCTAATCTTTTTGCCTCTCTTCTATCAAAGTAGTCTTCTGGATTGTATCCTTTTACTTCTGCTGCTAATTTTACTTTAAATTCTGATGCATCAAATTTTGTTATTTGGTCTATTCCACATTTTCCTTCTTTGATGCCTTTCCAAAATTCTTCTACATTGTTTCCTAATGGTGTGATTGCACCTAATCCTGTAATTACAACTCTTCTTTCCATTTCATCTTTTCCTTTCTTTTTTCTAATCTTAAAATTACATTACCATTCCGCCATCAACATTTATAACTTGCCCTGTTATATATGAACTTTTTTCTGAACCTAAGAAGTATATTAATTCTGCAACTTCTTTAGCGCTTCCCATTCTTTTTAATGGTATTTGATTATGTATTGACTCTTTTACACTATCAGATAATACTGCTGTCATATCTGTTTCTATAAATCCTGGAGCTACTGCATTTGCTCTAATGTTTCTTGATGCTAATTCTTTTGCAATACTTTTTGTAAATCCTATTATTCCTGCTTTTGAAGCTGAATAGTTACATTGTCCAGCATTTCCTGCAACTCCTACTACTGATGAAAGATTTATAATACTTCCGCTTCTTTTTTTCATCATGTATTTTGTAACTGCTTTTGTAACTAAAAATGTTCCTTTTAGATTTATTTCTAAAACTTTATCAAACTCTTCTTCACTCATTCTCATTAATAAATTGTCTCTTGTAATACCTGCATTATTTACAAGTACATCAATTTTTCCGAATTTTTCAATTGCTTTATCTACAACATTTTGTACTTCTTCTGGATTTGAAACATCTGCTTTTAAAATTAATGTATCTGCTCCTTTTTCTTTAAATTCTTTTTCTAATGCTTCTACATCTGTTTTGTCTGATACATAGTTTATGATTACATCATAACCATTTTCTGCATATTTTAGTGCTACTTCTTTTCCTATTCCTCTTGATGCTCCTGTAACAAAAACTGTTTTTTTCTCTTCCATAACTAACCTCCTAAATTTCTTCTAAACTCTCTAAGCTGTTTACATTGTATGTTGTTGCTTCTTTGTTATCTTTTTTGATAAATCCTGTTAAGACTTTTCCTGGTCCTATTTCAATATATTCTTCTATTCCTTCATTCTTCATAAGTTGTATTGCTTTATTAAATCTAACTGGACTTATTATATGGTTTGCTAATACATCTTTAACATTATCTTCTTGTTTGTAATATGTTCCGTCTAAATTTTTTATTACTTTTACTTTTTGTTCATTTAATGGTAATACATTAAATTCTACATTTTCTAATTCTTTTTCATATGCTTTTTTTGCTTCTTCTAATTTCATTGTGTGGAATGGTCCACTTGTTTTTAGCTTAATTGC
>CALXJZ010000075.1 GCA_944388745.1 uncultured Clostridia bacterium | reverse complement strand
AAAATGAGGAGGATTTTATTATGAAAATAAATAACAATAATAACGACTTTGAGTTGATAGTGGCAAGTGCTTTAAGAGTGGCTTTGAGAGGAGAAGAAGATTTATCGAAAATAGTTCAAGAATTTATAATTGATAACATGGAAATTCTGTCAGAAAAAATGAAAGTAATTTTTATTAGAGATATTAAAGAAAGAGAAAGTGATAAGATATATGGGAAAATGTTAAATAGGGAAAGTTGGTTAGAGATAATAAAATTATTACAAGAAAATATTAAAATGTGTCAAAGTAGAGCAAATTTGGAAACAAGTAAGAATATAAATAACGAGATTAATAATAAAAATAATAATTTTGAAACAATTGTAGAAGCAGCTGTTAGATATGGACTTGGCAGAAGAACTTATATTACAAGTGTTATACCAGAATTTATTATATCAAATTTAGATATATTGTCTAAGGATGTGAAATTTTTAATTATTAGCGATATAAAAAATCAAAAAGATTATGGCGATAATTGTGATAAAAGAAGTTGGATGGATTTATTGGAAAGGTTAGAGAATAATATGCATTGAGGAAAATGATACATTTGCATTGATAAATATTTAGAATGTTTATTTTAGGATATCGATTTAGTAGTAGTAAAAACTATTAAATCGGTATCCAATTTTATTAATGAATTACATAGCAAAAAAGCTATGGACACTAATGTAATAATAGTATATGACAAATTTAGAATTATATGCAATAAAAAACGATAGCCTTTTGAGCTATCGGATTATAATGATTACGTTCTTTTCAGAACGGACACTAATGTTTTATTAACTTAATTATAAACTATTCCATGGAAGAAAGTCAAGTAAAATTCTAAATTTTATTTAGTTTTCAATGACCTTAGTCTATATAAATTTTCAAGTTGAGAATTAATATTGTCCCAGTCATTTTGTGAAATAGTAACTAATTTGCCCCCTTTTCTTATATGGAGTTGTAATTCGGGGATTTGACAGTTATATACATTTAATATTTTAATATAATACGAGACTTAACTAAAAATATTATGTAATATTGATTTTTATTAAATTTTGAGTTATTGTATATATAACGATTTTATGAAATTTTGTTTTAAATAATGTAAGTGATTGTAAGGAAGTAAAAGGAGAATAATTGTAATGGTGAATTTAGAATTATATAGAATATTTAAAATTGTGGCAGATGAAGAAAATTTAACAAAGGCAAGTGATATTTTACATATTTCACAACCTGCTGTAACAAAACATATTAAAAATTTAGAAAATCAATTAAATGTAGAGTTATTTAAAAGAAGTAAATATGGAATGATACTAAATGAAAACGGTAAAAAATTATATTTACAAATAAAAGATGCTATAGAAATTCTTTCAAAATCAGATTTAATATTTAATATTCACAAAGAAATAAAATTAGGTGTACATGTAAATATGCCAAACAGAATATATAATAAAGGTATTTCAAATTTTTACCAAAAGAATAATAACAATATTATAAATATACATAAATTAAATGCAGTAAATATGTTTTCGGTATTGGAAAAGCAAGAAATAGATTTAGCATTTTCTAAAAAATATAGCGATAATTTATATGATACAAATAAAATTAAATTTATAAGAATAGGAGATTTACATGATGTATTTATTGTAAATACTAATTCTCAATATTTGGATAGAAAACTTTCTAAAAAAGATTTAAAAAATGTAACAATTTATACATTAAAAAAATTTTCTAGTGCGTATCAAAGTTTAGTAAAAGCACTTGAATATCAAGATGATGATAAAATAAATATAGTTAATGTTGATTTTACTGGTATTATAGAATTATTAAAATGCAGAGATATTATAGCTGTTGTTACAAAAGAATATATAGAAGAACAATTAATTAATAATGAATTACATTTATTAGATGTAGATGTTTCGCTTTCTCCAGCTGAATATGGTGTATATTATAATGTCAATAATAAATTTAAAGAGATGGATAATCTAATTGGAATTTTAAAAAATAGTTGCAAAGAATAACTTTAAGTTATACTTTGCATACAAATATATATTTTACAAAAGAGCATTTCCTTTGTATAATGAAATTGTAGTAAACATTAAATAATAATATATATTAGGAGAAAAATATGGAAATATTATTAGTTAGACATGGACAAACTGAATGGAATTTATTAAAAAAAGTACAAGGAAAAGCAGATATAGAATTAAATGAAAAAGGAATAAAACAAGCAGAAGAAACAAGAGATTACTTGAAAAATGAAAAAATAGATTTGATTTTGTGTTCTCCATTAAAAAGAGCTATGCAAACTGCAGAAATTATAAATCAAGGAAGAAATATTAAAATGATAATGGATGAGAGAATTTCAGAAAGGGATTTTGGAGAATTTGAAGGAATGCCTAATACTGATTTTGATTTTAATGCTTTTTGGAGTTATAAACGAAATTTAAAATATGATAGAGCAGAAAATATAAAAGATTTTTTTAGAAGAGTATATGGTTTTTTAGATAGTATCAAAAATGAATATGAAGGAAAAAGAATATTAATAGTAGCACATGGCGGAATTAGTATTCCAATAAAATGTTACTTTGAAGGAATACCAGACATGGAAACTTTATTACCTTTATGTTTAGAAAATTGTGAAGTTGCAAAATATTCTTATTAAAATAAAGTAACCTATCTAATAGTGATTTATATAGGTTACTTTATTTTATTTTGTTTCTTCGTCAATCCAATCCAAAAAATCCTTGCTTGCACCTTTAATTTCGGAATAAGAAATTTCAGCAGTTTCGTAATCATGTATTTTCTTGATTTCACTTTCTATTTCGGCGAATAAACTTTCTTTTGTTCTGAACTCTAATTTATATTCATCACATTCCTCTAATTCGTTATTCCACCAATACTTAGAGCGAACTTTAGACAATTGACTTCCAGCTACTAATCTTTTTTCTAGTAATGTGTCTGTTATTCTGTTAGCAATTTCTTCTTTGTCACAAAGTGTTGTTATAATTATATATTTATCCATAATCTACTCCTTATCTTCTATTAATGCTTATTTCCACCAAATTTATAATTGTACAATAGTTTAATCAACTCTATAATATCTCTATCATATATTTTCTTTGATTCATTAAAATATAAAATCTCATCTCTTAATTTTGGTAGTAAACTTATTATTGAATCTAGATTTTGATTATTGTTTAAGCAATCAATCCATCTACCTACTCCTAACCAAGCTAATTTATCTGCATCTTTTAGTACCATGCCTTCAGCGGTTTTAGGATTCATATTCCATTTGTGATTCTCTATTGCTTTATAACATTTGTTTATTAATTCATCATCATATTCCAATTTTTTCATTTCATCTTTTAACATTTCAGCCGACAACTTTTCATGTTCCTCATCAACTTTTATTCTACCAACGTCATGCCAATATGCACTTATTATACAAACATCCGCATTTACTTCTAATTTTATACTATTTAATAATTTCTTTGTATATAAAACTACATCATTCATATGATTTATATTATGTTCAAAATCTGTTATACTTTTCATATGTTTTTTAGCTGTTTCAATCAATTTACTGTGATTTTTTTCTATTTTAATGAAATCTATATTATTCAAGTATTTTTATCTCCTTCAAAATTATCAATAACAAACGTATCATAATATAGTTATAGAAAAAAATCAAGTCCAAAAATAAATAATTCCCAAAAAACTAGCCAAAATAATAAAAAAGAGCGTTATCAAAACTCAAAGTAATATGATATAAACGCAAAAATAAAAAAGAAGGGAAAAGAATGAAACAAAGCAAAAAAGAAAAACAAATAATTCCAATAATTATAATTGCTTTAGTAACAATAATATTCATAATCCTGTCAATATCATATCTAGTATATATTCAAAAACTAACAGACGAAAACACACTAAAAAACCTATCAGAACTAACCAAGCAAGAAGTTGCAAGAATCAGAAAAATAATAAATGAAGAAAATATAAACAATGAAGAATTTGAAGGAATATTTGCTGAATCCTTATATAATGGAGAAGGATATGAATATATAATAAATAGCAAGGGAGAAGTAGTAGCAAATTCAGTTAATAGAGAAAATGGATACAACTTATACAATATTATAAACACATTAGAAGATAAAAATAATCAACAAAAATTAAATAATATGAAAGAACAAATAAAAAGAAATCAAGATGGACAAGTAAAATACAATATTAGAGGTACGTATTATTACACATCATATAATTATTTAAACATAAATGATTGGAATTTGGTGATTATTACTAAAGGAAGTGCGATAGCTGAAGAATATAATAAAAGCTTAAAAATGACTTTTTTTGTTGCAATAATAATAAACTTGTTAGCTATACTTATTGCAATATACATTATAATTTCAAATAAAAAGAAAAGAAGGCAGCTATATCAATTAGCATATATAGATTCAATAACAGGTGTGGGCAACAAAAACTATTTTATAGAAAAAGGAACGGAAATTTTAAAAAAAGAAAATAAATCATATTATCTAATGATAATTGATATAGATAAATTTAAAACCTTCAATAAGAAATATGGTAGAGAAAAAGGAGATAAAGTATTAAAAGCAATTGCAATAAAGCTAAAAGAAATTATAGGAGAAAATGAAATAATTACAAGACTTGCAAATGATATTTTTGGTATTATTTTTCTTAATCAAAAAGACATAGATGATATAGTTGGAAAAATTAATGATAAAATATCAAATATAGAAGTAGATGAAAATGAATATAAAATGCTATTATCAATAGGTATATATAAAATAAAAGATGAAGATAATGATATTTTTGAAATTTTAGATAAAGCATTAATAGCGCATAATATGTCAAAAGGAAATTATAACAAAAGATATTTTGTATATGATGATAAAATGGAAGAAAAAATGATAAAAGAACATGACATAGAGATGATAATGGAAGAAGGAATAGAAAAGCAAGAATTCAAAGTTTTCTATCAGCCTAAAATAAATACCAAAACTGGAAAAGTAGATGGGGCAGAAGCTCTTGTTAGATGGCAACGAGAAGATAAATTGATTCCACCAAATGAGTTTATACCAATTTTTGAGAAGAATAAGTTTATTATAAAATTAGATAAATATATTTTTGAAAAAGTGTGTGAAGATATTAAAGATTGGAAAGATACATTTTATAAAGAAATAAAAGTTTCGGTTAATATTTCAAAAGAACATTTATTGCAGGAAGAGTTTATAGAAGAATATCTGAAAATAGCTAGCAAGAAAAATATTAAACCAGAAGAAATTGAACTAGAAATTACAGAAAGTGCAATGGTAGATGAAGATTTTGATATGTTTAATATTTTCCAAAAAATAAAAGAAACTGGTTTCGAAATTTCAATAGATGATTTTGGAACAGGATATTCTTCATTAAGCATGTTACAAAATATGCCAATTGATGTAATCAAAATTGATAAATCTTTTATAAATCAACCTCAAATACTTGAAGTAATTATGAAGTTAGCTAAAAATATGAATTTAAAGACAGTAGCAGAAGGTGTTGAAACAAGTGAACAAGTGCAGAGATTAAAGGAATTAGAGGTAGATTTATTACAAGGGTATTATTATTCAAGACCATTAGAAAAATCAGAATTTGAAAAATATTGGCAAAACAATTGACAGAAATGCATCTTTATGGTAGAATATTTAATTGTAATCCGCTTAGTCAAGGTTCAAAAAGATTAATTAAGTTTAATTACCTTTAAAAAAGGATTAGCGAGTATACAAATAAGGGAGGTGCATTTTAAATGTACGCAATTATCGAAAGCTGTGGAAAACAATACAAAGTA
>CALXJZ010000074.1 GCA_944388745.1 uncultured Clostridia bacterium | reverse complement strand
TCCTACTACAAAATCATTTGAGTCAAATGTTGGTGTACTTACTAATGCTAATAATTCTCCTGTTTGTGGTTCCATTATTACAAAAAGTCCTTTGTCATTTTTCATTTGTTCATAAACTGATTTTTGCAAATCGCTGTCAATAGTTAATTTAACGTCTTGTCCATCTTTTTTATCTTGTTTTACAATTTCTGTTTTTTCATTCCCATCTGAATCTAATATGTAAATTCTTGTTCCATCAATACCTCTTAATGTATCTTCATATGCTAATTCTAATCCTGATTTTCCAATTAAACTTGTAGTTGTATATCCTTTTCCTTCATTTTCTTCTAATTCTTCTGCACTTATTTCTTGTACATATCCAATTAGATGTCCTGCTTCTTCTCCTAATGGATATACTCTTCCATCTTCTTTATTTATCATGACACCAGGTATTTGTAATAATTGATTTTTTAATTCAGTGTTTGAATCTGAAATTTGCTTTACTGGTACAAATGTGTCATCTTTGACATATGATGCACTTAATTGTTCATTTATATAATCGACTGATACTCCTGTTAATTCTGAAATTCTGCTAATATTTTCATCTCTTGCATCTCCTAATTTGCCTGGTACTATTCCAACTGATGCAATTTGTCCATCTTCTGCTAATGGATTATCATTTCTGTCTAATATACTTCCTCTTTTTGCTTTTATTGTTTCTACTCTTACTTTATCTGTTTCTTCAAGTTGTGGAAAGATTATTCCTGATGTCCATTGTAATTTGTATTCTCCATTTTCTTTTATCATATTTGCAACATTATAGAAATCAACATCTCCAGCTGATGTGTACATTTGCTGTCTATATGAGATTTGATATCCATTGTCGTTTTTTGCTGTATCTGAAATTGAAATTCTTATATTGCTACTATCAATTCCTTCATATATGTTTTGATTCCTTGTTATATAGTCTTCTTTACTCATATTCATGCTTGCAACTTTTTGATACATTCCTTCATAGTCTTTTTCGTTTATTAAATTTATGTAGTCATTTAATGCTTGCTCAGCTTGTTTTTGGTCATTTTTTTGTACTAATATAACTGCTGCTACTATTATTGCTACAATTACTATTATTCCAATTATTCCAATTACTATTTTTTTGTTTTTCATATACATCCCTTCTTTTCTTATTCTGTGAATTAATTCTACTACATAAAATAGGAAATAGCAAGATATTTCATTTTTATTAATATAAATTGGAAAAATCTCTAAGCTTCTTTGTTTATTTCTTCTAACATTTTATTAATATAATCTAAATTAATTTTATGTGTTACTTTTAGTTGTTCTATAAAACTTTTTGTATAACTTGTATTTACATTTAACACTGTAGCATAAGCAAGATGCTTTTCTAAGACAGTTACACTTTCTAATGGTTTATCTTCTAGCAAAGTATAATCTTCTAAAAACTTTTCATATTTGTCCCATCGTTTCATTTCTTTTGCGCCTTTTATTGTATATGTACTATCTAAGTATTCTCCCTTTCTTAGATAATGTATTATTATTCTCATAATCGGCTCTATAATAGCTAGTTCAATTGCTACAAAAAATGGAACAAATATCAACTTAAGTAATTCACCGTTAATTTGATTGTTTACTATTATTCTTGAATATAACATTACTCCTATCATAATAACAAACCATAAATATGTAAATACTTTACTTACAGTAATTTTACTTTTTCTAACAAAATCATAGCTTTCAAATTCTTCTCTTATATATTTTATCCATGTACTCATATCTATTTTTTCTTTTTTACAA
Organism: uncultured Clostridia bacterium; assembly: GCA_944388745.1. Classification (GTDB taxonomy): domain Bacteria; phylum Bacillota; class Clostridia; order TANB77; family CAG-508; genus CAG-269. The sequence goes on along the minus strand of CALXJZ010000074.1, from coordinate 4,183 downwards.
ATTTTGTCATATAGATATTTTTCATCTTTTTTTAATTTAACAATATTTTGTCTTTTTAAAGGTATCAATTCATAATGGTTTTCTTCTTTTTTCTATATTTTCATAAATCCTTTTGCACATAAATTTAATACACAAGCCACCAAATCTTTTTTCTTTTCTATTTTTTGATTTTGCAAATAAGATAGCACTGCTGGACTATATTCTACATCTATATCTCTTACATAAATTCTTTCGTCCTTTGACAAACTTACTTTTATCTTATTATATATATTATTTCCAATTCTAATAACTATATATCCAATAATTATAATAATTATTAAAATTATATGACCATTTTCGAAAAAACCAGTAGCGAAAAAAAATGGAATACTAGCAACTGTAAGATATACTGGAATCAATGCTAACCTTATATATTTTGTTTCTACTTTTTTTGCTTTTGTTTTATAAATAAGAACACTTATTACTACCAAAAAATTGTAAATAATTATTATAAATAACATATTTCTTATCATATTCTTCTCCTTTTATTTTTTGCATATGTATGTCAAATCTTTTAGCTTTTGAATAATTGTCACTACACAATATTTTGTTTCAAAATTTTTAAATTCATTAGCATCAAGAGTAATAAAATTAAACTATTATCACTACTTTATATTTTAATATAAAATTTAAAATATGAAAATGAATTTAACAGTTTATTTCTACATTAAAAAATACTATCAATTCTTTTAATAACTTATGAGTAATCTTTGAATCAATAGTATTCTTACTAATTTCTATATACTTCTTATTTTGCCATCATTTGTTTTAACATCCAAAGTTTCTTGATATAATCTGAAATATAATTATCCATTAAACTTGAAGTTGCATAATCGTTAGAATCATCTGCTTTTTTCTTTATATCAGTGACTTTTTTAAGTAGAGTTTCCAAATCTTTGATAACATTTTCAAACATCTCGCAATCTTTAATTTTTTCGTTTTTTGCTTCAGCTATACAAGTTGTATTTAGATAATCTTGCATAGTTCCAAGAGGTTCTGCTCCTAGCATCAAAATATGCTCAGCTATTTCATCAATTTGTTCATTTATTTCATCATAATATTCTTCTAATTTTTCATGAATGACAAAAAAATCCTTTCCAATTATATTCCAATGATAGTTTTGTAATTTACGATAAAATACATTAAAATCTGATAATAAGCAATTTAAATCTTTTACTAAATCTTCCATAAATACACTCCTTTTTCTTTTTTATTTATTTTTGCCTTTTTGAAAATTATTATACGTTTTTTTATTTAATATTTTTTTATTTTTTGCAAATACTAATTTTATAAATATTTTTGGGAGGTTTTTTTGATGGATAGTAATCGTTATATTTTAAATGAATTAAATAAAGGAATTAAAATGGGAATGGATTCTATATCAACTGTTTCTGAAAAGGTACAGGATGATAGATTTAAACAGGATTTAAAGTATCAATATGATGAGTATAATAAAATTTTAAATGAAGTTAATGATGAACTTACTAATTATGATGATTTTCCTAAAGAGTTAAATCCTATGCAAAAAGCTATGGGATGGATGGGTGTTGAATTAAATACAATTTCTGATAAAAGTAATTCTAAAATTGCAGAAATGATGATACAAGGTACAAACATGGGAATTATTGAGGGTGTTAAGTTGTTAAATCAAAATCCAGAGGCAGATGATGAAGTTAAAAATGTTTTGAATGAATTTATTAAGTTTCAAGAAAATACAGTAGAACAGCTAAAAAAATATTTATAAAATATATAAAGGAGGCTTTTTAGTCTCCTTCATATTCTATATTGTTATTAAATGCTATTATAGACTGGAATATTGGTGTTAATAACAACAAACTTAAACCAAATAATGTACCTCTTCCAAATGCCTTTGATAAAAGTATTCTTTTCATTATAGCAATAATTAGCATTATAAACCATCCAAATATAGGTATTAGCCAAAGTAGCATTAAAAATGGTGACAATCCACATACTTTATACATAGTAACTTGTCTATAAAATGGTATAATTGCTGCAAATCCATTTTTCCCTGCTTTTTTATATATAATCCATCTTGTGATTGTACAATATATAAATAGAATTACAATTATCCAAAGTATTGTTTTTACTATATTGTTTGCAAGTAATACTTTTATTATTAAAGATATTTTTTCAGAAGTTGAAGTTTCACTTATAGCTCCTTGTATTGCTTCACTTGGTGTATCTCCTTCTTGTATTCTTTTTCTTATTTCATTAATATTTGAATCATTTTCTAGTATATTTCTTATTTCTTCTTGGTCAGTGTTTCTAATAAATTCTGCTCCTGCATCAATTACATCTTCACTTACTCCACCTTGTTCCATTATTTCATTTTTGTTTTCTAAAATTATGTCCGCTAATTCGTCATTTGTGTATTGTTCTGTTATTTGGTCATAGATTTCTAAAATATCTTCATTTGATATATTTTCCAAATCTGTTGGTAATTCCGCCGCTTCTACCTTATTTATTGTAAAAGTTAATGCAAATAAAAACATTATTATAAATAAAAATATTTTCTTGAATTTCATTCTTCTACACCTCCTTCTTTTAATAATTCGTAAAATCTTTCTTCTTTTTCTTTCTTTCCTGATGAATCTATGAATTCTATTTTTTCTTTATAATTATTATCTTTTTCCATATTGTTATTGAGTAAATTTTGTTCTGATAACACTTCTTTTAAATGAATAGCTAATCTATTTGCTCCATTGAAAAATTTAATGTCATTTCCTAATACTTGTCCAATTTCTTTTTGAATTAAAGGATAGTGTGTACAGCCTAAAACTACATTTTTCACTAATCCTTTATACAAGCCTAAAGTCTTTTTCAAATATTTTTCTAATTCTTCTTTATTTCCATTTTCTATTATATCAGCTAATCCTACACAAGGAAGCAGATATGTTTTGTGATTATTATATTTATGAAATAACAGATTAAACTTTTCACTTTTTATTGTTCCTTTTGTTGCCATTACAAGTGTTGGCTCATTATATGCATAGTCATGTACCATTTTGTATGCAGGTTCAATTGCAATAAAAATAATCTTAGGATATTTTTTTCTTAAATATTTTACTGCTTTTGCACTTGCAGTGTTACATGCTATAACTATTGCTTTGCAGTTTTTTTCAATAAATAGTTTTACAATATTTTCACATAGTTTTATTATTTCTTTATCTTGCTTATCTCCATATGGATTATTAGCAGAGTCACTAAAATAGATGTATTCTTCATTAGGTAATATTTTTATTATTTCTTGTAATACTGTGACTCCACCAATTCCTGAGTCAAAAATTCCTATTGGCTTTGTTTCTTTATCTAATAAAATTTGTTTTAACGGCTTTCTCATTTTCTGGTAATTTTACACCTGCTTTCCTTCCTGCCTCAATTGATTTTAATATCCATGCCATATTGTTTCCTAGAGTTCTCATTGTTTGCATTCCTTCTTCATCTTTCATTACTTCTTCTGGTGTGTTTCCATGTACCATATTCCAATATTGTGATGATACTACTGGCATATTTGTAATTTGAAAATATTTGTTGATTTCATCAACTGTTGCTGTTGCTCCACCTCTTCTACAGCTTACTACGGCTGTTCCTAATTTGTTTGCAAATAAAGCTCCTCTTCCATAAAATACTCTATCCATAAATGATGATAATGCTCCTGACATTGCAGCAAAATGTACTGGACTTCCAAATACAAATCCATCCGCTTCTTTCGCTTTTTCTAAAAATTCATTAACCTTGTCATCTATTACACATTTACCTGTTTTTGAACATCCATTACATCCTAAACATCCAGAAATAGGTTTGTTTCCTATCCAAAATATTTCTGTTTCGATTTCATTTTTTATTAATTGCTTTTCTACTTCCTTTAAAGCAGTATATGTACATCCCTTTGGTTTTGGACTTCCATTTACTAATATTACTTTCATTTTATCATTTCCTTTCTCTTTCCTAATTTTATCTTTTAATATTATATTACTATTTTCTTATTTTGTATATAATTTTTAATCATAAAATTGAGTCAGTTGGGGACGTGCCAAATCGTTTCATTTTGAAACAATTTGGCACGTCCCCAACTGACTCACTAAATATTCTTTATGTTTTTCTTTTTGAAGACTATGAATGT
>CALXJZ010000073.1 GCA_944388745.1 uncultured Clostridia bacterium | reverse complement strand
ATTTTAATAATAATTTGATATATTTGATAATATCAACTTTTGTTATTTGGTGTTTTAATTTTGTTGGGAAAAAGCATATATTGACTAGAGGAAAAGGCGTTATATTACTGTTGATGTTTGGATTTTATATTGTGAGATTATTTTCTTAAAAACGCAATTCTTTCATATTAGTTGTCATTTTATAATTATCATCTAAAAAAACAAAAAAATCTTGACTTTTACAAACGTCTGTTTTATAATATGCTTAGGGTTGATGTATATGGAATATATAATATTTGCCTAGAAAGTTTAATATTGCACATAAATATTGCACCGAATTACTAAAAAATATAAAAAATTACACAAAATCGAAATTATGTGATAAAATATATAAAAAGGAAAGAGCGTAAAGTATGTTAGATGAATTAGAAAATTTAATAAGTTTTATACAGAATGAATATATACAATTTAATGAAAAATGGCAAAATAGTGATTATTATTTTAAATTCGATTTGAAAAATAATTTAATAGTTGATTTATCAGAAAATGAACAAATGTTAAATACGATATTTAATTATAGAGAGTTTATAAACGAAAATAACATTCAACTACTTCTGGATTTTAAACGATTTAATACTAAAAATGCTAAGGTTAATATTAGAACTAAAGCTAAAAACTCTATAGAATATAAAATTAAAAATTATATAGAAAACCATGAAAATGGTAAGATTCCTATTAATAAATGTTTGAATGACTTATTCGGAATAAGAATTATTTGTGCAGAAAAAATGGGATATGCACAAATTACAGAGTTAATTAAATATAAATTTAAAAACTTAAAATGTATAGATTCATCTAAGCAAGATTATAAAGCAACTCATATTTATTTTAGACAAGGTAATTTTAATTTTCAATGGGAATTACAAGTCTGAAATAGAGAAGATGAAATAAACAATATAAATTCACATGAAAAATATAAACAAGATTATATTAAGTGGGAAAAAGAAAATAAAGGAGGTAATAAATAATGGTAACACATTTTATATTTTTAAGTAGCTCATATTCTTTAGGAACAAGAATCGCACTTGATTATATTGTAACAGATGATAATGTTCAAGAAAAATTAAAAGAACATTTAGATAAAATAGTTAAAGAATGTGGAAAAGACGTATCTATTTCAACACACATGATACAATCAGACGATACAACATGGAAATCAGTGTGTGTAGCAGACCATTTCTTTAAAGACGTGAAAGTTATTGATTCAGTGGATAAATTTATAAAGCTAATTAAAAGAGATAGAAAATTAGAAGGTATAGATGTAGCAAAATATATTTTATCAAAAATACCATGCACTCAATTGAAACTACAAAAATTAGTATATTTATGTTTTGCAGATTACCTATGTGATACGGAGAAAGAATTATTTACAGATAAAATATATGCATTTAAGTATGGTCCAGTAGTAGATACAGTTTATAAAAGATATAAGAGATATGGATATAAGCCTATTGATGAAGAAAAAAAAGATATTGATAGCAGAAATATAGCTGAAATGCCAGCTAAAAGTAGAATTTTATTTGCAGAAGATGGAACAGAAAAATTATTAAGTATAGAAAAAACACTGAAAAAATATGGTGGGTTGTCTGCTGCAGATTTAGTAGATTTAACACATAGAGATAATACACCTTGGTCAAAAAGTTTTAAAGGACTAAAATTATATTCTACTATGAAATTGGATATAATAAAAGAATATCATCAATATGAAGTATTGTAATTGAAATAAAAATACATTTCTTGCATTTTATGTAGAAATGTATTTTTAAAATCTTTAATGTATAAATGTAAAAATTTTCTAAAAGGTAATAAAGATATTATAAATTAAAGTTGTAAACATACAAAGAACAATACCACAAACAGTTGGAATAAGGAAACTGATAACAGTCCATTTTAAGCTGCCAGTTTCTTTTTTTATAGTAAGTAAAGTAGTAGTACAAGGAAAATGTAAACAAGTAAAAATCATAACATTAATAGCAGTAAGAATAGTCCAACCATTTTGAGCTAAAATATTTCCAATAGCAAAAACATCATCTAAATTTACTAAAGTGCCATTTCCAAGATAACACATCAAAATAATAGGTAAAACAATTTCATTTGCAGGAATTCCAAAAATAAAAGCAGTTAAAATATAGCCATCTAAGCCCATGAGACTTGCGAAGGGATTTAGAAAATTAGCGATAATATTTAATAAGCTTTCACCATTAATACCAACATTTGCAAAAATCCATATAACAAGACCAGCTGGAGCTGCAACACAAATAGCCCTTCCTAAAACAAATAATGTTCTATCAAAAATTGACCTAACAAGAATTTTTCCAAATTGAGGTTTTCTATATGGTGGTAATTCTAAAACAAAAGAAGAAGGCATACCTTTTAAAAGTGTTTTGGACAGAATTTTAGATATTAGTAAAGTCATGAAAATTCCAAGTAGTATTACCAATAAAACTGCAATTGTGGAAATTATAGAACCACTAAAACCTTGCACACTTCCTGCAATAAATATTGTAGCAATCGTAATTAGGAAAGGAAATCTTCCATTACAAGGTACAAAACTATTTGTTAAAATAGCAATTAGTTTTTCACGAGGAGAATTTATAATTCTACAACCAGTAACACCTGCAGCATTGCAACCAAATCCCATGCACATAGTAATCATCTGCTTTCCAGAGCAACAACACTTTTTGAAAAAGCCATCCATATTAAAAGCAATTCTAGGCAAATATCCTAAATCTTCTAATATAGTAAATAAAGGAAAAAATATTGCCATAGGAGGAAGCATTACAGAAATTATCCAAGTTAAAGTTCGATAAACACCTAAGATAAGCATATCAGAGAGCCAAGCAGGGCAGTTTAGTAAATTTGCAAAATCAATTAAATTTTCTTGTATATAACCAAAAAATGAAAATAATAATTGAGAGGGATAATTTGCTCCAACAATAGTAATCCAAAAGATAATACCTAGAAATATTATCATTATTGGAATACCAAAAGTTTTCGATGTTAATATCTTATCTATTTTTTTATCTCGATTAGAATAAGATTTGTCTTCAAATTTGCATACCTTTTTGCAGACTTCTTCTGCTTGTTTCATTATAGAAGAAGTAATATTATCTCTAAAATTTGTTTTAGTAATGTTTGAATTATTTAAAATATTTTGCAAATTTTCAAGCATTTCTTCAAGTTCTATATTCTCAGAAAAGTTAACATTTAGATGTTTTTCAATTGAAGAAATAATATCAGTTTCATTTTCTAGCAATTTCAAAGAAATCCATCTATATAGATTAGAAGGAAAGTCATATAATTCTTTTAATTTAATTTCTAATTTGGTTATGCAATCTTCAATAACTGAGTTGTAATTTATTTTTTTAGGTTTAGGACATATCTTTTTTTGGCAAACTTTATAAGTTACATCCAGCAAATTGTTTAAACTAGATTTTTTTCTTGCAATAGTACCAACAACTGGAACACCAAGCACATAAGACAATAGATTCAAATCAATTTTAATATGTTTTTTCTTAGCTTCATCTAATAAATTAACACAAACTATAACATTATCAGTAATCTCCATAATTTGAAAAACTAGATTCAAATTTCTTTCAAGACATGTAGCATCTACTACAATAATTGTAGCGTCAGGATTTCCAAAACAAATATAATCTCTTGCAATTTCTTCTTCTTGTGATGAAGATAAAATAGAATATGTACCAGGAATATCAACTAAAAGAAAGTCATCATCTTTATAAGAATAAGAGCCAGTTGCATTACTAACAGTTTTGCCGAGGCCAATTTCCAGTATGTTGATGTAAACCAGTTAAGCTGTTAAAAATAGTGGATTTACCTACATTTGGATTACCTGCAAGTGCAACAGTATATCCATTTTCATTTTTATAATATTTACTATCAGAACTAAGTAAATCAGTTCCAGTAGATGATTTTGTAAGACCCATATGACACCTCTTTTATAATAAAAAAATGCATTAAATAATTAATATAATATATGAATAATTTGTGACATGGTGACAATTAGGTTGAAACATTATATTAATTTTGGTGATGCACAAACCATATTTGAAATTTAGTAAAAGGGAGAAGCAAATAATATAATGTTATTAAGTATTTTTAGTATAAACAGAAATTAAATTGCTATCTTCATCTCTAATAGCAATTAATGAACCTCTAATATCAAAAGCTCTAATACCCTTAGAAGGACTTTTCAGAACTGGGACAATACAAGTATCTTTTACTAATCCTAAATCTAAAAGTCTTTTTTTTACGTTTTCGGAACAATTCAAATTATATATATATCCAACTTCATTCAGAAGTAAATTATTTAAAGATAAAATCTTTCGCATATTGGAACGTCTCCTTGTAATATAGTTACTAATATTATATTTTGTCGAAAAATAAATGTTACTATTGACAATAAAAATAAAATGTGAAAAAATAGGAGGGATTTAGGGGACGGTCCTAAAAATCCCTAAAAAGGGGGATTAGGGGACGGACCTTGAGTTAGAAATTTTTTAGGAGGATTTAAAAATGGAAAGATTAAGAGGTTTTGAAGTAGCTAAAGGTTTTGAGGATAAAAATATTAATTTACCAATTAGAAAAACAAAATATTCTGCAGGATATGATATAGAAGCGGCAGAAGATGTAGTAATACCAAGTTTAAAAAAAGGAACTAGTCCAACATTAGTAAAAACAGGATTAAAAGCATATATGCAAGATGATGAAATGTTATTATTATATAATAGAAGTTCAAATCCTAAGAAAAAAGGATTAATATTAGCAAATAGTGTAGGAGTAGTAGATAAAGATTACTATGGAAATGTCGATAATGATGGTCATATCATGTTTGCATTTTATAATATAAAAGATGAAGATGTTGAAATCAAAAAAGGAGATGCAATAGGTCAAGCAATATTCCAAAAATATTTAGTGACAGATGACGATGCAGCAGAAGGAGAAAGAGCAGGAGGATTTGGTTCTACAAACAAATAAAATTTTATGTGACAGGAGTAAGGTATTAAAATTAGAGGAAAAAAATTTGAAAAAATTTTTCCCTTAGAAAATCAAAGGTTACAGGAAAAATATACATAAAAATAAGTAGCAAAGGCTTTGACTTTTGCTACTTTTTGGTGTATAATAGAGATGGTTAAAAAATCCAATAAAGTTATTTAAATACAATCAACTATTTACATAACTTTATTATCTTTTTTTGCCGAATATATAAAAAATGCTGAAAGGAGTTGACTTACATGTTCAATGTAGGAGACAAAATTGTATACCCAATGCATGGAGCAGGGGTTATAGATTCAATAGAAGAAAAAGACATACTAGGAAAGAAACAATCTTATTACATACTAAAGATGCCAGGTGAGGTTAAGGTAATGGTACCAACAGCAAAGGCAGAAGAAGTTGGAGTAAGAAATATTATAGATAAAAGCTCGGCAGAAAAAGTTATTGGAATACTAGAAAAAGATGAAACAGAAATGGATAAAAACTGGAATAAGAGATATAGAGATAATATGGATAAGATGAAGAGTGGAGACATCTATGAAGTTGCAGATGTTGTTAGAAACTTAAGTTTTAAACAAAAAGAAAAAGGATTATCAACAGGTGAGAAGAAAATGTTGAATAATGCAAGACAAATTTTAGTTAGTGAACTTGTTTTAGCTGAACATTCAACACAAGAAGAAGTTGAACAATTAGTTGATAATAAGATTAATACTTCATTTATGATGTTTAGGTCAGAAGATGTAAGTAAAGAAAGTGTTGTAAATAAATTTATTCCATTTGATGGAACAGGTACAAATAACTAATGTTTTGATAATTAAATATAAATATGCCACATTTAAAAGGCATATTTATATTAATTTATGAATTTTCCGGAAATTTCATTTGAAATGCAACAAAAATTTCATAAAAAAGTAAAAGAACAGTAGACAGGAGTAAGCAAAACTC
>CALXJZ010000072.1 GCA_944388745.1 uncultured Clostridia bacterium | reverse complement strand
TATGATGCATATAATTCAAGCATTGTAAATTCTGGATTGTGTCTAATATCCATTCCTTCATTTCTAAATACTCTACCTAATTCATATACTTTGTCAAATCCACCAACTATTAATCTTTTTAGATTTAACTCTAAAGCAATTCTTAAATACATATCAATATTTAATGCATTGTGGTGTGTTATAAAAGGTTTTGCTGTTGCTCCACCTGATATTGTATTTAATATTGGTGTTTCAACTTCTAAATATCCTTTTTCATTTAATATTTCTCTTATTTTACTAATTATTTTACTTCTTAATATGAAAGTTTCTTTAACTTCTGGATTTACTATTAAATCTGTATATCTTTGACGATATCTTAAATCAGGATCTTTTAAACCATGGAATTTTTCTGGTAATGGTCTTAATGATTTAGATAGTAATGTTACTTCTTTAGCATGTACTGATATTTCTTCTGTTCTTGTTTTAAATACAAATCCAGTAATACCAATAATATCTCCAATATCAAAAGTTTTAAATGCTTTATAGCTTTCTTCTCCTAAATCATTTATACTTACATAACTTTGGATTTTTTCATCACAGTCTTGTATTGTACAAAATGATGCTTTTCCCATGATTCTTTTTGCAATTATTCTTCCTGCTACTGTTACATCTTTTTGTTCAAATTTTTCATAGTTTGCTTTGATTTCTCCTGCTGTATTTGTTCTATCAAATTTTGTTATTTGATATGGGTCTTTTCCTTGTTCTTGTAATTCTTTTAGTTTATCTCTTCTTATTTGCATTAAGTGATTCATATCTAATTCTTGTTCTTCTGCGTTGTTTTGATTATTTTGATTTTTTGCCATTTTCCTCTCTCCTCTTATTTTTATTATAAAATTAAAAACTTTCTAATTTTTTCAACATTACATATTATACCTAAAAAGTAGCTAAAAGTAAAGCAAAAGCATTACTTATTTTATGGTATTTGATATTTTTGTTGGTCTAATGTAAAATTATTTTTTATTTGCTCTTCAGTTAATTCTTTATCATAAAGTCTAAATGAATATATAGCTCCATCTACTAGTGGTTCATCTCCTGCCGGACTATTAAATAATAATAGTGTAGTATTTTCTATTTGATTATAATAATTTAATGTAACTGATTTTATATATTCTCCATTTGCATAGATTTTAGCTGTCTTTTCTTGTACATTAAATGTTATGGAAATTAAATATTTTTTATTTAATATAGTGGTTTCATTTGTAATATTATCAAAAACATCATAACTATTGTTATTTTTATACCTATAACTTAATGTATTTCCATTATCTGAATAATTCCATAAATATGAATAACATATACTATTTTGTTGCAGTGCATATAAATAACCTATATCAGTAGTATCATATTTAGCAACTACTTCTATTGTATAATCACTTGACACATTTATATTCCTTATTGCAGATGTTGTAGTATCTATAGCTGACAGAGAGTTGTCTTCATTAACTTGGATATTATTCAAAGTAATATCATTATTGTTGCCACTTATATCTTTCCATATTTTCATAGTGTCTTCAGTGCCATTCTCCAAACTACTACCTTCAACATCATAGTATATCAATAATCCTTCTTTTTCATGTTTATAGTCTACAATTTTTATCTTTTCTTCATCTGATTCAATATTTCCATTTACTAATTTTACAACAAAATTTCCAGTCTCTGTCACTAAAAAAGTAGAATCTTCACTTGTGTTCCAATACTCTTCTCCGTCTTTTTTATATTTTAAATCCCATTTATTAATATATCCATCATATTGAATATTAGATATTGTAATTCTCCATTTGCTATCTCCTATTGCCTCATAACTCAAATCAAAAGTTGGTTTTCCTTGATTTGGATTATAATCTACATTGTATAAACTTTGAGGTAACTGTTCTAAAGTATAGTACATTACTCCATCATATCTAAAACCTTCAAAACTCACTACTTTTCTATCTGCTATATTTACAAAAAACTCTCCTTCTGTTCCTTCAATTCCTAGATATTCAATTGTTGCATAATCAAAATATCTGTAAGCTTTTAAATCACTCAAAGTATCACCTAAATCAAGTTCATGTATTAAAACATAACTTGCTTGGTTTTCCACATCAGAGTCGTATGTTAAATCTTTTCCTATACTTACTTGTGTTGATTCATCTTCTTGTATTGTTACATTTCCATTGTCATCAATAATTATTTCGCCATTTTTCCACTTTTCATATAACTCATTTACTTCTGTTTGCATTATTTTCATTTCTGTTGTAAATGATGTTAATCTTGATGAACGTATTATATCTATTCCACTATATGTTGCTATTGATGCTATTATTATTAATACTACTATCGTAATTATTAATGCTACTAGAGTTACACCTTTTGAGTTCGTGTGATTTTGTTTTTTCATTTGTTACCTCCAAAAAAATATGGCTGGGGTACTGTGATTCGAACACAGGAATGTCGGAGTCAGAGTCCGATGCCTTACCGCTTGGCGATACCCCAATATTTGTACATACATATATTAACACTTTTTTTTGGTTTTGTCGAGATTTTTTCAAGAAAAAAACACATCATAATGTGTTTTTTACGCTTTTAATTCATTAATTATATCTTCAAATTTATTTGCCATCAATATCGCAGTCCCTGCAACCAAGATATTTGCTCCTGCATTTTTTACTATTGGAGCAGTTTTTAAATTAATTCCACCATCTACTTCAATATCTGTTTCCAAATCATTTTCTTCCAAATATTTTTTCAGGTCTTCAATCTTTTTAACCATATCACTTAAAAAAGTTTGTCCACCTTTACCAGGTTCTACTGTCATTACTAAGCAAAAATGAATATATGGTAGAAATTCATAAATTTCTTCTATTTTAGTATTTGGTTTTATTGCTATACCTACTTTGCAATGATTATCTTTTATATATTGTATTTTTTTCATCACATCTTCTCTGTCTTTACATGCTTCTAAGTGAAATATTATTATATTTGGCTCTACTGCCAAGAAATCTTCTACTGCTTTATCTATGTCTTCTACCATTAAATGTACATCTAAAGGCAAATTTGATATTCTTCTAATGTATGATGCATATTCAAACATTTTTTGATATGTGTCTTTTTCAACAAATTTTCCATCCATTACATCAATATGGAAATAGTCTGTTTTTGCTGCTTCTAATTCGAAAAATGTTGCTGACTCTTCTCCTTTTTTGACATTTAAAATTGATGTTGAAACCTCTACCATTTTTTTCTTTGCTCCTTTTGTTTTAATTCTTCATAAATCTTGCAAAATCTATCATATCTATCTGGTGATATTTTTCCCTCTTCTATTGCTTGTTTGATTCCACAATTTTCTTCCTTTATATGTGTACAACTGGCAAACTCACAATTTTGTATTTCCTTTTTAAATTCTTTAAAATATTCTGCTAATCTATTGCTTGGTATTTCTTCAATTGAAAAAGTTGAAAATCCTGGAGTATCAGCAATATATGTGTTTTCTTCTATCTCATAAAGTTTTGTTGATGTAGTTGTGTTTTTTCCTCTTTTATTTCTATTGCTTATTTCTCCCTCTTGTGTTAGTTCTTTATTAAAAATAGCATTTATTAATGTAGATTTTCCTACTCCTGAATTTCCTGCTAAAACATTTATATTTCCTTTTAATGTTTTTATTAAATTTTCTATTGAATTTTCTTTTATATCTTTTTTATTTGCTTGTGTTTCTATTACTTCATATCCTATTTTTGAATAGATTTCTTTGATATTTTTAAATTCTTCTTCATCATCTAAATCTATCTTATTTAATACTATACAAGCCTTTAAATCTAAAAATTCAGAAAATGCAAGTTGTTTGTCAAGCATTAATAAATCTGGTTTAGGGTCTTTACTTGATACTACTAATACAAGTTGTGTTATATTTGCCATTTTAGGTCTTTTTATATATACTTTTCTTTCAGCTATTTCTGTTATTACTGCTTTTTTATTTTCTTCATCTGTCACTTCAAATTCAACAAAGTCTCCTACTACTGGTGTTATTTCTTCTTTTTTAAATTTTCCTCTAGCATAGGCTTCATATACTTCTTTTTGATTTTTTTCTTTATTTTCTATTTTATATAGATTTGCAATTTTTTCTATAATTAATCCTTGCATAAATCCCCCATTTAGCTAAAATTGATTGTTGTTGCACTATTAAAGTTTACTGTTTGAGTTCTTGACCAATTTCCTCCATTTGAATCTGTTATAATTACTTCAACTTTTGCTGTTCCTTTACCTTGAATTGTTGCAGTTTTATTTGTAGTTGATTTATCTACATTTGAATCTGTATATACTGTTTCTCCACCAACTTTTATTTCAATATTTGATCTGTTATTTGTAGTTGTACCACCTGTTGAATTTTCGTCATCTGATGGTTCAGTATATCCTGTGATTGCTTTTACATTAATAGTTGCTGTAACATTTTTTGTTTCTGCTACTTTATTTACTGTTATAGTAATTGTTGTTCCTTCATCTACTACTTTTCCACTTTCAATACTTTGTTTTAATACAACACCATTATCTCTTGATGTATCTTCTTCATATGATACATTTACTTTCAATCCTAAGCCTTGTAATGTATTTGTTGCATTTTCTTCTGTTTGACCAATTACACTTTGTACTGTTACTTGTTTTATACCTGTTCCAGTACTTACATGTATTATTACTGTATCTCCTGCATATGCTTCTGAATCTGCTTCTGTTTCTTGGCTAATTACATATCCTTCTTCAACTGTTTTACTTGTTTCTTCAACCACTTCTGCTTCTAAGTTTGCATCTTCTAACATCTTAATTGCTTCATCTTTTTCTTTTCCTTCAACATTTGGAACAGTTGTCTTTTCTTGTCCTTTGCTTATTACAACAGATACTGCGCTTCCTTCTTTTACTTTGTTATAGTTTTCCATGTATGCTGGGTCTTGTGAAATTACAAATCCTTCTGGTACATCTTTGTTATATTCTTCTGATGACACTTCAAATACCAGTTTTGCATCTTCTATTTCTTTTTGTGCTTCTTCTCTAGATAATCCTACAACATTTGGCATTGCTACTTCTGGTGGGTTTGTTATATTTAACACTGCCATTGTTCCACCTAAACTTATGGCAAATAGTAGAATTAATCCAATAAAGATACTTAATGCTTTATGTCTTTTTATGAAACTCTTGAATTTTCCATCTTTTTTACCTTTTTTATTTTTATCTTGATTTTCATTTTCATCATCTAATAAATTTCCATACATATCTGTATTTATTTTTTGTGTTTTTGCTGTTGGGTCATATTCTTCATCTTCAACAAAATCACCCTCTGGGTCTTTTAACGATTTTCTCAAATCTCTTAGCATCTCTGTTGCTGATTGATATCTTAATGTCGTATCTTTTTGCATTGCTTTCATAATTATTTTATTTACTGATGTTGGTAGATTTGGATTTAATTCAATTGGCTCTTCAGGTTCTTCTTGCATATGTTTTAACGCAACAGAAACTGGAGTATCTGCATCAAATGGTACTCTTCCTGTTACCATTTCATACATAACTACTCCTAATGAGTATAAATCTGATTTTGCATCTGTAAATCCTCCTCTTGCATGTTCAGGTGAGAAATAATGCACTGAACCTATTGTTGTTCCAAATGCTGTTATTGTTGAATTTGAAACTGCTTTTGCAATTCCAAAGTCTGTTACTTTTGCAATTCCATCTTCTGTTATTATTATATTATGTGGTTTTATATCTCTATGTATTATATTATTTCTATGAGCTGTTTCTAATGCAGAAGCTATTTGAATTGCTACATTTACTGACCATTTCCAAGGTAGTGGTCCTTTTTCTTCTACGATTATTTCTTTTAGTGTTTTTCCTTGTATTAATTCCATTACTATATAATGTAGGTTGTCTTCAACTCCAACATCATAAATTGATACTATATTTGGATGTGTTAATCTTGCAGCAGATTGAGCTTCAACTTCAAATCTTTTGATAAACTCTTCATCTGTTGTAAATTCATC
>CALXJZ010000071.1 GCA_944388745.1 uncultured Clostridia bacterium | reverse complement strand
TTCTCCTGTTATAATATCTAATTCATCTTGCAATTCACTTCTTACTAAATTTCCTCTTTTATTTTTCCCCATTGCTTCTACTACTGCTCTATCTACTGCTTCTTTTTCATTTGCTATTTCTGTTTTTTCTTTTGCTTCATTTGCATTTCCTATTAATCCACCTTCTCCTGATACTGCTCCTATTGTTATACTTGCTAGTATTAACAAAACTACTATTGTTGTTACTAATGCTATTAGTGTTATTCCTTTTTCTTTTTTTGTTTTTTGCATAATTAAACTTTTCTCCCTTCTTTAGTTCATTTCCTGTTCTTTATAATTATTCCCAATTTAGTAAATAGTATTCTCTCATATTTTTATGTTTATATTGTATACAATTAAAAATTTTAAGTCAAGATTTTTAATAAAATTTTTCATTTTAAAAAATAATAATTGACGTGTAATCATATTTAGATATATGATATAATATATTTAACTATAGAAAGGACTGGTTATATGATTGAGAAATTTATCAATGAAAAAAAAGAAGAAATAATAGAAAAACTTCAAGGTTTAATCCAAATACCTAGTATATATGAACAAAGTAACAATCCTAAATATCCATTTGGAGAAAATGTAAATAAAGCTTTAGAATACACTTTAGATTTAGGACAACGCTTAGGTTTTAAAACAAAAAATATTGATGGTTATTGTGGATATATAGAATTTGGTGAAGGTGATGAATTAATTGGAATTATTGGTCACTTAGATGTTGTTCCTGAAGGTGAAAATTGGACATATCCCCCTTTTAGAGGAGCAATTGCTAACAATTGCATTTTTGGTAGAGGGGCTATTGATGATAAAGGTCCTGTTATAGCATCTTTATATGCCATGAAATATGTAATGGAAACAGTAAAACTAAAGAAACATGTTAGATTGATTTTAGGTTTAAATGAAGAAAGAGATTGGGACTGTATTAAATATTATAAAGCTCATGAAGAAATTCCTTCTATTGGATTCAGTCCAGATGCTGATTTTCCTTGCATTTATGCTGAGAAGGCTGTACTTACTCAAGAAATAAAGGCTGATATTTCTCAATTTAAAAATTTTGATATTAAAATAACAAATATTGATTGCAATAATAATGCTACTAATGTTGTTCCTAAGATTTGTAGTGCTGTTTTTAATATTAATACAGATAGAATTAAATCTGATGATTTTATTAATAATTTGAAAGACATTATTAATAATTCTGGTTTTGAAATTGACATATATAAAATAGATGATGAGGAAATCAAACTTACATCTCATGGTATATCTGCACATGCAGCACATCCTGATTTAGGTATTAATTCTATTTCTAGATTAATAATTATCCTTGATAAAATTTTTAAAGTTTATGGATATACAATTGATTTATTTGACTTTTTCACTAAATATATTGGTTTACAATTTGATGGCAAAAATTTAGGAATTAACTTTGAAGATGAATCTGGTAGTCTTACTTTAAATGTTGGATATTTTGGAATTGAAAATAATTTTATGAAAATAAGAATGAATTTAAGAGTCCCTGTTCATACTGATATTACTAAAATTGGTGCAGCTTTTATAAAGGCTACTTGTGAATATATTAATCTTGACTTTGATACATCTCACTACATGCCTGCTTTATATATTGACCCAAATTCTGAATTAGTTCAAACACTTTGCAATATATATAATGAAGAAACTCAATCAAACTGCAAGCCAATTGCAATTGGTGGTGCAACATTTGCTAGAGCTTTTCCTAATTGTGTCTCTTTTGGAGCTAATTTTCCTGGTGACAAGGATATGTGCCACCAAACTGATGAATTTATTAGTATTGATAAATTATTGCTAGCTTGTAAAATTTATGCAAAAGCAATTTTGTTCTTGGGAGACAGGGATTAGGAGACGTGTCGCATTGGGGACGTTTCTGTTGCGACATTTGCTGAAAATATTATTACAATTTGTATTATTAATTAGCAAATGTCGCAACAGAAACGTCCCCAATGCGACACTGCAAACAAAAAAATACCCCGCCTTAGCCGTCAGATACTTGGAATTTTTAAGGACCTGCTCCTAAAAACAGGTGGGTGCCTACCTAAATACTCATGGGCTTCTCACTACAAACGGTGAGCTTGCACGCCATATTTACGAGATCAGCCCCTCTTAAATGTGTGTTGGTTCTAAAAATTCTGTCTATACGCACTACGCAGGGAAAATTAATTACTATTTAATTATTTTTTTAATGTACTATTTTTAGTCTCTACTTTTAAGTTATTTATATTTTAGCATATAGTAATTTGATTTACAAATAACATTTTTTTAGTTTAAAGTGTTTTTCATTCTTTTATATTATTTTATCTCACTTTTTATAAATTATTCTCATTTATTTTAACTTTTTTGAATTTGATTTTTATATAGATTTATGCTAAAATATATTAAATTTATGTGGAGATTTTAGGCTTTATTCAACTTATATAAAGTCTTTTTTTATTGCCTACATTACATATAATAATATGCAGAAAAATTGTAAAATACTACCTGCTAAAATAAATAAGTGAAATACTGAGTGCATGTATTTATGTTTTTTGCCTAAAGCATATAAAACTGCTCCTACGGTATATGCTATACCTCCAGCAAGTAATAATATAAATCCAGTTTTTCCTAGTAATTGTGGTAATAAATTGATTTTTACAACTATACACCATCCCATAATCAAATAGCATATCATTGAAAATTTTTTATATCTTTTTATATCTATTGAATTTAATGTAATTCCTAAAATTGCAACTGCCCAAATAACTCCAAAAATGACCCAACCAGTTGCAGTATCATATTCTCTTAAGGTACATAGTGCAAATGGTGTATATGAACCTGCAATCAATAAAAATATTGAGCAATGGTCTAAAACCTGAAAAACTCTTTTGGAATACCTTTTTGGACTTAATCCATGATATATGCTAGACATTGTGTATAAAATAATCATTGTGACTCCATATATTGCTCCACTAACAACTCCATATACATTTCCGTGAATAGCTGCAAATACAACACATAATACTAGAGCAACTATACCAACAGCCGCTCCTACAATATGGGAAGTCATATTAAAAATTTCTTCACCTTTTGTGTATGTTGGTAATATTCTATCTTTTAATTTTATTCTTGTCATTCTATTCCCTTTCTTCAATTTGTTTTTAATATTATACCACATTTAGAGATTTTGAAAAGTATTTTTACAAGAATTTCACATTCACTCTTTTATTTCTTTCGAAAGCTTATCAATTGCCTTAGTTTCAATCCTTGAAACATATGAACGAGAGATTCCCATCATTGAAGCTATTTCATGCTGAGTTTTCGGTTTATGACCTCCTATCCCAAATCTTAATTCCAAAATTGTCCTTTCTCTATCTTTTAATACCTCTTTCATTTTTTCTAATAGTAACTTTATTTTCATTTTGATATCTACTTCTTCTTCGATATTTCTTTCATTGTTTTCTAAAACCTCTTGCAAAGTTACTATATTGTCATCTTTATCTTTTCCAATGGGTTCATTTAAATACACTTCTGCACCTAACTTTTTCGTAGCTCTTAAGTGCATTAAAATTTCATTATCTATGCATCTTGAAACATATGTAGAAAGTCTTGCTCCTTTTTCCATTTTAAAACTATTGACTCCTTTTATAAGTCCAATAGTTCCGATGGATATCAAATCATCTTGGTCAACTTTTGCTGTACTATATTTTTTTGCAACATGTGCAACTAATCTTAAGTTTCTTTCTATTAATAAATTTCTTGCTTCTTCATCTCCTTGTTCCATTAATTCTAAGCATTTTTTCTCTTCTTCACTAGTTAATGGTTCTGGAAATAATGCTCCTCCTTGAATATATCCGGACAACAAAAACTGCTGATTTCAAAAATTCTATAAAGCTTAAAACACCTGTCATACAAAGTGATGCAAACATATTAGCACCTCCATTTATTCTCATACTCAAATTATATGTTTGAAAAAAATAAAAGTGCCTGACCTTACAAATTTGTTCTAAAATGTTTTTTTCTTCATAGTTTTTACTATATAATATTCAAATTTTATTAGGTGAGGGGTTATGAAATCTTTTTTTATTGATTCTTTAAAAGGTATTGCTCTTGGTGCTGGAGCTATTTTACCTGGAATTAGCAGTGGTGTTCTTTGTGTTATTTTTGGAATTTATGAAAAATTATTAGATAGTATATTGTACTTTTTTAAAGATATTAAAAAGAATTTTAGATTTTTATTACCTATTTTTATAGGTATATTTGTTGGTGTGTTGATTTTTAGTAATTTTTTACAATATTTTTTGATTACTTTCCCTATCCAAACTAATTCTATTTTTATAGGGCTTATTTTAGGAACTATTCCTAGTCTTTTAGAGACTTTGAAAAAAGAAGAAAATACTTCAAAAACTAATTTCAAATATTTTTTAGCTTTTCTTATATGTTTTTATATTGGTGTTGGAAGTGTGTTTTTGGAAAACTCTTTTTCTGCCACCGACATAGGAAGTATAGAAAATGTGAGTTTTCTATATTTAATATTATCTGGATTTATTATGTCTGTTGGAATTGTTATTCCTCGGAGTTAGTAGCACTATAATATTGATGCTTCTTGGCGTGTATTCTATTTATTTAACTGGTATTTCCACACTATCTTTTAAAGTGTTAATACCTATGGGAATTGGATTAATTATAGGTTGTTTATTTTTTATGAAAATTACTAAATTCCTTTTAGACAGATTTCATAATATAACATTTGCAGGAATAATAGGATTTACACTAGGCTCAATCTTTGTACTATTTCCAACCTTCTCATCTGGTGTAGAACTTCTAATTATTCTAACCTGCATTATTTTAGGTTTTGTAATTTCGTCTATTTTTATGTGTGCAGAAGATTAATAATTAAATAATTTATTAATTACGAATGCAAATAAAATCATATTAGAAATTATTAAAATAAATCATAGGAGAATCTCAAACTAGCTTTGAGAGGTGCCTATGATTTATTTTTAGAATTTCTTTATGATGTAATGTTAGCCGAGTAATAATAAATTATTTAATTAGTAATCCAATCTTATTTTTTTCTTCTCAAAATCCAATCTTTTTCACACTTAATAGGTAACTTCATCTTCACCAATTGCCCTTTAACACCAGGGCTTATTTCTGTTATCTCTTCATCAGTTTCATCATTCCACAATTTTTCTATATTAAATACATAAGGCTCTATTTTATTTGGAATCAAAATTTCTAAAGTATCTCTTACTTTCAATTTATTCTTAATTTCAATTATAGATTTTTCTTCTTGGTATTCTACAACTTTTCCGCCAAACTCATAATTTTCATTATACTGTCTTCCGCCATATTCTTGAATATCCTTATTATTTCTATCATTAAAATAAAAAGTTGTAAGACCTCTTGTTTTTACTTTATCTAATTCATTTAAATATTTAGTGTAGTCATAGTTTTCAGGATTTTTTTGATAATCATCAATTGCATTTCTATATGCATTTATGACACTAGCTAGATAATACTCTGTTTTCAATCTTCCTTCTATTTTTAAACTATCTATTCCCATATCAATAATTTCTGGTATTTCTTTTATTAAACATAAATCTTTTGAAGAAAAGATACTTGTTCCGTATTCACTTGTTTCTATTGGCATTAATTCTCCTGGATTATTTTTTTCTTCTGCATACAAGTTATATGACCATCTGCAACTTTGAGCACAATCTCCTAAGTTTGCACTTCTACATGTTAAAAAGTCGCTTAAAAAACATCTTCCAGAAAACGCAAAACATATTGCTCCATGTACAAATATTTCTACTTCTAAGTCTTTTGGTTTGTTTTCCATTATGTATTTTAGCTGTTCTTTGTTCATCTCTCTTGCCATTATGACTCTTTTTGCTCCATATTTGTACCAAAAATTACAATCTTGCAAACTGATAATATTTGCTTGTGTACTGACATTGATTGGTACACTTGGTGCATATTGTTTTAATGTTTCTATTACTCCTACATCTGATGCTATTATTCCATCTGGGTTTAATGTTTCTAATTCTTTTGCCATTTCAATTATTTCTTCATATTTTTCATCCCATGCAAATATATTTAGTGTTACATATACTTTTTTTCCTATTTCATGTGCATATTTTATTGTTCTCTTTAAATCTTCATCTTCCATATCTGCTCTTGCTCTTAATGATAATGATGATGTACCACAATATACTGCATCTGCTCCATATAAAAATGCGATTTTTGCTTTTTCAAATGACCCTGCTGGGGCTAATAATTCTATTT
>CALXJZ010000070.1 GCA_944388745.1 uncultured Clostridia bacterium | reverse complement strand
ACAAAGTTTTTATCACTACATAATAAACAAACTTTTTTTCTTTGTTTTCTGAATCTTGGATTGTAATCCTCATCATAATTTTTATTATTTCTTTTATTTTGTTTTTTATCAGCCATTTCTATTTTTCCCCCCTGACTATTAGAATGGTAGATCATCGTTTGAAGATACTTCAAAATCTGCTCCCATACTTCCTGGAGCTGTATTTCCAAAAGTATTTTCAAAATTACTATTACTTGCATCTCCATCTCTTTTGCTATCTGCAAAATATGCTTCTTCTGCAACTACTTCTGTAACATAATGTTTAGTTCCTTGGTCATCATCCCAAGTTCTTGTTTGAATTCTTCCAACGATTGCTACTTGTTGACCTTTCTTAAAGTATTTGCTACAAAATTCTCCTAGTTTGCTCCATGCAACTATGTTTATAAAATCTGCTTGTCTTTCTTCTCCTTGTCTTACAAATCTTCTATTTACTGCTAAACTAAAAGATGATACTAAGGTATTGTTTGTTTGTGTATACCTAGTTTCTGGATCTCTTGTTAGTCTTCCCATTAAAATTACTTTGTTCATTTATTATCACCTTTCTTTACTTTAAATAAAGGCCCCTATTCTTTATTTAATTATTTTTACTTTTAATTTTTCTGTCTTTTGTTTCGAATATACTTAAATTATTTTTTTACTACGATGAATTTGATTACATCATCAGTAATTCTGTATACTCTTTCTAGTTCTTGTATAGAATCTGGTTTTGCTTCAAAGTTGAATAACATATATGTACCTTCTTTGAATTTTTTGATTTCATAAGCTAATCTTTTTTTACCCATGTTTTCAACAGATTCTACTTTTCCATTTTCATTTATTAATCCTGTAAATTTTTCTTCTAAAGCTTTTAAACCTGCTTCATCAACATTAGGATTAACAATGATAACACTTTCGTATTTGTTCATTATTTTCACCTCCCTATGGATTATAACCTACCTGTGCGTTTTGCATGGTAAGTAGAGTTGTTTGCTTTTAAAAAATAGCTATACTTCTCAAAAGCATAGCTATTTTATCAGATTTTTATGTAAAAATCAAGTGTTTTATTGACAAATTCTTAATTTATGTTATAATAATTATAGAAATAAGGAGCCACATGAAGTGGTTGCCAGTAATTGTTGATTAGATACAAATGCACACTCTAACTGCCAAGCAGAGTGTGTATTTGCTTTATTTTTGTTTGCTAATAATTACTACTATTGCAATAATTAAGGCAAATGTTATGATAGTTATTCCTATTAAGCTATAAAATAATATGTATATTATTAATAATAATTGTTGTTCTATCATAGCCACCACCTCCTTTAGTTGGTGGCAACACACTCCTGCTTTTCCTTATTTCATAAAATGATTATATATTTTTTTATTTATAAGTCAATATAAAATATATAAATAAATTTTCGAATTTCTAATCACTTATAGCCTTAAAAAAATTACACATTATTAATAGATACATTCTCTTTTATTAGAATACTTTCTTTTCTAATTCTTCTGTCAAAAAACTTCTGTATTTCCATAATAGGTACTGGCAAAATAGAAATTACTAAAGTAATCCCCCATTGTAGTCCAGTTAATGGAACTAATTTAAATATTTCTGCTAATTGTGGTATCAAAACTACAATTACTTGAACAAAAATACCTAAAATAAAACTTCCAATCAAAAATTTATTCTCAAATAATCCGGTTTTAAATATAGATTTTTCACTTTTTACATTAAGACTGTGGACAAGTTCAAGTATTCCAATTGATATAAAAGCCATTGTTCTTCCTACTTCTAATCCAAAATATTTATTTCCTATACTAAATGCAAGAAGTGTTAACATTCCTATCATAATACCTTCTACAATAATCTTATTCCACAATCCATCTGCAAAAATACTTTTTCTACTATTTACTGGTTGTTTATTCATAATGTCTTTTTCTGCCGGCTCTAGTCCTAAAGCTATTGCTGGCAATGAATCTGTAACTAAATTAACCCATAATAATTGTATTGCAAGTAATGGTGATTTCAATCCTAGTAGTAATCCTACAAAAATTGTTACAATTTCTCCGATATTTGTTGCAATTAAGAAATGTATAGCTTTTTTAATATTTGCATAAATATTTCTTCCTTGTTTTACGGCTTCTACAATAGTAACAAAATTATCATCAGCTAGAATCATATCTGCTGCATTTTTAGCTACATCTGTACCGTTTTTTCCCATTGCTATCCCAATATCTGCATTTTTTAAAGCAGGGCTGTCATTTACCCCATCACCAGTCATTGCAACAATCGCTCCTCTTTTTTGCCATGCTTTAACAATTCTAACCTTATGTTCTGGGGTTACTCTTGCAAATACTGAATACTCTTTAATATTTTCTTCTAACTGCTTTTGTGACATCTTTTCTAATTCTTGTCCTGTCATTGCTTTATCATCTTTACCTAAAATGTTTAATTCTCTTGCAATAGCCGTTGCTGTTGCAATATGGTCACCTGTTATCATTACTGTTTTTATTCCCGCTTTTTTGCAAGTTTTAACTGCTTCTTTTACTCCTTCTCTTGGAGGGTCAATCATTCCTAGTAATCCTACAAAAGTTAAGTCATTTTCAATTGTTAAAGTATCAATTCTATTTGGCAATACATCTACATCTTTGTATGCTATTGCTATTACTCTTAATGCCTTTTTAGCCATTTCTAAATTCTGATTTTGTATCCTTATTTTTGAAAACATATTGTTTCCAATTTCTTTACTACATCTTTCTAATAATACATCTGGTGCTCCTTTTGTAATAATTCGATATTTGTTTCCTACTTTGTGAATTGTTGTCATCATTTTTCTATTCGAATCAAATGGTATCTCATTAATTCTTGGCATTTCTTGATATAGCATATTTTTATTTTTTCCAGTCTCTAATGCGTAATTTACTAAAGCTACTTCTGTTGGTTCTCCTTGCACCTTTGTTTTTCCATCTTCTATATTCACATCACAATCTGTACACATACAACTTAGTTCTGCTGCAAAATCCTGATTTTTGCTATTTATCTCGATAACCTTCATCTTATTTTGTGTCAAAGTTCCAGTTTTATCAGAACATATAACATTACTACTACCTAAAGTCTCTACTGCTGGCAATTTACGAATAATACTATTCTTTTTTGCCATTTTAGTTACACCAATTGATAAAACTATAGTAACTATTGCAGGTAAACCTTCTGGAATTGCTGCAACCGCTAAACCTACTGCCGTCATAAACATTTCCATTGGCTCTATATTTTTAATAAGTCCTATTAGGAAAATCACAAAACAAATTACCAAACATACTATTCCCAATGTTTTTCCTACTTGTCCTAATTTCTTTTGAATTGGTGTCTCTGGAGCTTCATTTTCTATTATCATATTAGCAATTTGTCCAACTTTTGTGTTCATTCCTATATCTGTTACTATTGCTGTCCCATGACCATTTACAATTATTGTAGACATATATGCCATATTTAATCTGTCACCTAGTGGAACATCTTTTTTACAAATCATTTCTGCGTCTTTTGTTACTGCTTCAGTTTCTCCTGTCAAACTTGATTCTTCTATTTTCAGATTGTGAGCTTCTATTATCCTGCTATCTGCTGGAACATAGCTTCCTGCTTCTAATATAACAATATCACCTGGCACTAAATCTTCTGCATTTATTTCTTCTGTTTTTCCTTCCCTTATTACTTTTGATTTTCTTGGTGTCATCTTTTGCAATGCTTCTATTGACTTTTCTGCCTTTGTTTCTTGTATTACTCCCATAATTGCATTTAATACAACTATTGCAATTATTATTATTGAATCAATGTAGTCATTTTCGCCTTGCATATATGAGACTCCTGCTGATATTATTGATGCAATTATTAGTATAATTATCATGAAGTCATTGAATTGCTTGATAAATCGTACCAAAATTGTTTCTTTTGGCTTTTCTTTTAGTTTGTTTTTTCCATATTCCTTCTGCCTATTTTCTACCTCTTGTTTGGCTAGTCCACCTCTTTTGTCTGTTTTTAGCTTTTGTAATACTTCTTCTTTTCTTAATGTTTCCCACATAATTTTCTCTCCTTTGTATTGGTTTGATTTATTCAAATATATGTAGGAAATATTTTTTTATGCATAGTACATTTTATAAATATCAAAAATTTATGTGATTCATATTATATATAGAGGAGGAAACATCATGTTATTTTTAGCTATTTCGAGTAGTATAGACTCTTTTGGAATTGGAATTACTTATGGTATAAGGAATACAAAAATTTCAAATTCAGCAAAACTAATTTTATTTGTCATTTCATTTATTGTATCATTTTTTGCTGTATATTTTGGTGACTTTTTAAAAGATTTATTACCTGATAATATTGCAAATTACATAGGTTGTTGTTTACTAATTTTTCTTGGTGGATTTGTTTGTTTTCAGAGTTTTAAAAAAGATACTAAAAATCCAGTCTGTGATGAAGTATTTTCAGAACCAAAAATTTATCGTTTTTTTATTAAGTTTTTAGGAATTACAATACAAATTATAAAAGACCCTATTTCTTCTGATTTAGATAAATCAAATTCAATTGATGGAAAAGAGGCTTTATTTTTAGGTGTAGCTCTTTCTCTTGATAGTTTTGCAATTGGTATAAGTAGTGGAATTTTAGGAATTCACTCAATCATTTTCCCTTTAATTGTTAGTATTTTTCAATTACTTTTTATTAGTTTAGGAAACTTACTCGGCTCTGCTCTTAATCGTTTTAGCAAATTCCCCCAATCTATTTGGTCTATTATATCTGGGATTTTGTTGATAATTATTGGTATAGTTAAATTTTTCTAATTATACCAATTTTTTCACATCTTTTATTTTACAAATTCTTCTTTTTTTAACCCTGTTATTTTTGATATGAATTCTACATCTACTTTCTCCATCAACATCTTCTTAGCCACAGCCATTAAACTTTCTTTAGCTCCTTCAATCCTACCTTCTTGTAGTATTTTTTTTCTTTCTCTTTCAGCATCTCTTCTTAATACTTCATGTACATGTGACATAATATCATCTCCCTTCTTCTTATTTAATATTATTTCTTTTACTTTTTCCAATTTTTCTTCTGCTAGTTTATCTTCTAGTATGTACTCTACTTCTTCTGAAAACTCTTTTATTTCTTTTTCGCTTTCTAAATTTTCCGCAAATTTATCTATTGCCTCCATTATTTCTTCTGTTGTATTTAATTTTTCTATTACTGACATCCTTGCTATTGCTGTTCCTCTTCTTATTGCTTCTTCTGCATCTCTTATATCTACTAAATTATACCTTAAAAACAAACTACTCCCTTTATAATGTCTAAATTCCTCTTGTGTCTCTATTAAATCTTTTTTCGCTGTCCATCTTGCTCTTCCTGCATATATTACTATTGGTATTACTGTTGCTGTTGGCTTATCTTTTAATCCTCTTCTTGAATTCATTATTGCTACAGTATATTCTGCTACTCTTTCTGCCATTTTCATATCTACTTTTGTTTGTTCTTCTATTAAAAAGAATACTTCTTTATCTTTTAATTTATATACTATATCACTTTCTCTTTCCTCATATAATTTTGTTATATACTTTGTTTCATATTTTTCTATATTTCCCACTTTTATCTTTTCTTCTGGATCTAATTCTTCGTTTATTAGTTTTACTATTTCTTCTTCATCATTTAATATTTTCCTAAATAACTTATCATGTTTGTGATGTTTAGATTTGTTTTTTAAATTTGTTTCATATTCCTCGCTTACATCATTTAATTTCCATATAGTTTTTCTATTTAAGTAAACTACTAAATATGAATAATCTTCACTCATATAATACTGCAATACTTTCCCCTCCTTCTTATTTTAATATTATCGCACTATAAAATCAATATTTATTTTGTAGTAAATTATTTGCTTTAAATCTACTTTTCTTTGTCTTTCACCTCTTTTCGTTATTTTTCTCACTTTTTAATTTTTTGAAAATTCAGATTAAAAATTTGAATAAAAATAAAAGATTTTGTATACGAATATATTACCATATTTTTCCATAAAATACAATAGTTTTTAATTACTTTTTTGAAAATATTAAATATAATATTTTCGTACAATTGAATAAAATTATAATTTCCACACAAACTAATACTATAAAAGATATTTTATGTATCCATATATGGTGTAATATGTATGTTTTCGACATTTTTTGACATCTGAGATGATGTTTTTACACTTATGGTCTATTGATATTTTTGTCATAAAATTAGAAAATATTTTATATATTTACAAATAGGATAATAAAGGAATGATTAAGATGAAAAATGTAGATGCAAAAAAATTATTTAAAACATTAGGAAAAAATGTTAAGTATTACAGAAAATTGTATAACTTAAAAACGGGAAAAATGACACAAGAAAATCTAGCCGAAGCAGTTGACGTTTGTACAGCTCTTATAGGTAACTTAGAAAGTGAAA
>CALXJZ010000069.1 GCA_944388745.1 uncultured Clostridia bacterium | reverse complement strand
TTATGAATTAAGAAACGTTTACTTGCACAACATACTTGTCCACCATTATATAATCTTCCCCAGATTGTTTCTTTTACAGCTAAGTCCATATCTCCGTCTTCTAAGAAGATAAATGCATCATTTCCACCAAGTTCTAGCATTACATGTGTTAAGTTTTGAGAACATGTTCCCATTGTTTGGATTCCAGCTGCTGTTCCACCTGTTAATGATACTAAGTGAACTCCTGGATGTCTTGCTAATGCTTGACCTGCTGTTGGTCCATCTCCTGTTAATATTTGAATACATCCTGCTGGTACTCCTGCTTCAATCATTAATTTTACATATTCAATTAATGTTAATGGGTTGTAGTTTGATGGTTTTACTATTATGCTATTTCCCATCATTAATGCTGGTGGTACTTTTTGGCAGAATAAGTCGCTTGGGAAGTTGAATGGGATTATCGCTGCAATTACTCCTATTGGGTATCTTTTTGTTATTTGCATTGTTGTTTCTTGCCCAGCTTCACTTCCTGCTGGTATGCTTTCTCCATAGAAATGTTTTGCTTTTTCTATAAATCCTCTTGTTCCAATTCTAACATTTGCAACTTCTGCTCGTGCTTCTTTGATTGGTTTTCCTGTTTCATTTGATAATAATGTTGCTAATCTTTCTTTATTTTGTTCTACTAAATCAACAAATTTATATAAAATATCTGCTCTATCATAGATTGATACTTTTTCCCATTTCTTTTGTTCTTCCACAGCTACTTTTACTGCCGTATCTACATCTTCATCTGTAACATTTGGAACTGTATCAATTAATTCTTGAGTTGCTGGATTAACAACTTCTATTGTAGCTCCATTAGATGCTTCTTTCCATTCATATCCTATTAAATTTTTCACAGTTGCTCCCTCCTTTTTATTTTGATCTGGTATTTTACATACCATTACTTCTTCTTGACCATTTTTTGTGTGATATATTTCTGTTTTACATTCATATTTATTGTTTTCTTGAGTTTGTGGTTTTTCCCCTTCTCTTCATTTACCGAATGCTGTAAATGAAAGCATTAAACCTCCTGTTGTGTTTAAGCCATGGTCATATACACCATATTCACCAAATGTGAATACTGCAATAAATGGAACTCCTTTTGCTTCTTTTTTCAATTGTTTTGCAACTTCATCAATTCTATCTCCAATTCCTAATCTTCTTCCACCACAGTGAACTAATAGATATGCTCCTGCATCTGTTGGTAGTTCTTTGTTTACTTCTTTCATTGTTTTTCCTGTTGAATTGATAAGTTCATCAACACTTGCTTCCATTTGAATTATCGCTGTATTTTCAGCAAGGTTTGCTCCTATATTCATTGATTTGTCTTTGTTTCCATACATTGGGTGTCTTATTGCAACTAAATCTCCTAATCTATCTTTAACTCCTAATGGTTTTGTTATTGTTGTTACTAATAAATTGTTTGCATCTAAGTCTTTTAATTTAGCACCTGTCCATTCTGCATATTTTTTAATTGCTGGTACTCCATCAATTTCAACTAATGTTCTTTTGTCTTTAACTTTTGTTATTACTCCTGAATTTGTTGTTTCATTGTATTCTCCTGTGAATACATTTGCCATTGGTTTATCTGTATAGAAAAATGCTACTGCAACTCCATCATTGAATACTGTATCATTTGTATAAATACTCCATTTTCCTTCAACTGTATTATCTGCTGCACTTCCACCAAAGATTGGAACTCTACCTATTACATCTTCAATTCCTTTTACATAGTCTTCTTCTTCTCCTGGTGATGCAACCATATAAAAATATGCTGGTGGTACGTCTTTACCTGCATTTTTCATTGCTTCTTCTGCAACTTTTCTTCCTGTTTCTCTTGCTGTTTTTTGTTTTGCTGAACCTGCTACTCCGACTTCTAATTCTGGATCTCCTAGAGCTAAAATTCCTGTAAATCCTTTTTCTCCTGAAATAAATCCGTCTGGTGTTATTATTCCTGCACTAGATGTGCATCCTACGATTGGTGCTGTTCCTAATTCTGATTTAGCACCTTCTAAAACTTTTTTCACATCACTATCTACTGATGTGTATAAAAATGCTACTTTTGTTTGAACTAAATCTACTACTGCCTTTTTTGCAGTTTCTTTTCCTTGTTCATAACTATTTTCATTTGTACTCCATGCAACATTTGATTTTAACATTTTACGTTCCTCCTTCGTAATTTTATTCTACCCAAATTATAACATAATAACCTTTTTTTACAATTAAAATAACAGAAACGTAATATAAATGTAATATGATTGTAAAAAAATAGCACAGATAAAATTATATATTTACCCATGCTTTATGTTATAAATGTATCAAAATATCTATATAATCATAGTTGCGTCCCTTTTGTGACCAAAAATGGTCACTTCAAACCTGTCCCCAAACTGACCATTAGTCTCCAAAATTAATTCCTATATCTCTTGCAGTTTTCATCAAATCATCATCCATTTCAACTCTTCTT
This sequence comes from uncultured Clostridia bacterium, assembly GCA_944388745.1. Taxonomy (GTDB): domain Bacteria; phylum Bacillota; class Clostridia; order TANB77; family CAG-508; genus CAG-269. The sequence continues at coordinate 4,273 of CALXJZ010000069.1, read as the reverse complement.
AAATTACTTTCTTCAGTATTACCTGAAACTGCTCCAATTTTTGTATTTTTTCCTACAACTTCTTCTAATGATACGCTATCTAGTTTTCCATTTTTAATTACTGCTAATGTTCCAAATTTTCCTTCTAAAGCTAATTCCATTGCTTTTGTTCCATATTTAGTTGATAAAACTCTATCAAATGCTGTTGGTGTTCCACCTCTTTGCATATAACCTAAAGTTGTATTTCTTGCTTCTAATCCTGTTAATTCTTGCAATTGCTGTGCTATTTTTTGTCCAATTCCACCTAGTTTTGTATTGTCAACTCCTGCACCATTATCTCTTGTTCCCATAATAGTTATTTCTCCATCTTTTGGTTTTGCACCTTCCGCTACAACAACTACACTAAAGTTTTTACCCCTTTTTCTTCTGTTTTCAATTTTACTTACAACACTATTTATATCATATGGAATTTCCGGAATTAATGCAACATCTGCTCCTCCTGCAATTGCTGATTCTAATGCAATCCAACCAGCATATCTTCCCATAACTTCAAGTACCATTATTCTATGATGTGTTGCTCCTGTTGTGTGTAATCTGTCTAACGCTTCCATAGCAACTGATACAGCTGTATTATATCCAAATGTAATCTCTGTACATGCAACATCATTATCTATTGTTTTTGGCACTCCAATTACATTAACACCTTTCGTTGAAAAATCTCTTGCTGATTTTTGTGTACCATCTCCTCCAAGTGTAAATATACAATCAAATCCGAAATCTTTAATATTTTGTATTGCTTGGTCAGATAAATCTTTATATTCAACACTTCCATCTTCATTTACTACTTTGTAATTAAATAGGTTTGAATTTGTTGAAGAACCTATTATTGAACCTCCTTTTGGTAATATTCCGAATAGCTTCACCATCTGCCGCTGTTGATAATAGTTCAAAATCCTTTTTTAATAATCCATTATATCCATCTATTATTCCATAACATTCTACTCCATGATTTTCAGCAGTTTTTACAATCGCTCTTATTACAGCATTAAAACCTGAAACATCTCCTCCATTTGCAAGAATTCCTACTTTCTTTAACATTTTAAATCCTTCCTTTCTTTTCATCACTCACCTTCTTATTATATCAATAAAAAATATTTTTACAACACTTTCCAAAAAATTTTTTTGCTTTTTTGGGACATGCTAAAATGATGATTTTTTGTTTTTTAGGGACACGTCCCTAACAATGTCATTAAGTGTCAATATATTTTTCGACAAAAATATGACATAATTTTTATAGTTTTACTAAGAGGTGATAGTTATGATAAAAGAAAAAAGATTAGCAAAAAAATATACTCAAGAAAAGATGGCCTCTATTCTTGGTATTAGTTTAAGACAATATGTTAGAATAGATAATGAAGAAGATTTGCCTAGAAGAGATGTGCTAAAATCATTAATTAGAGAATTAGAATTAACAGATGAAGAACTTGGTAAATATGTACGTGAAATGACAGAAAAAATCGCATAATTTCTGTCATTTTCTTATTTATTGTTACACTATATCTATATCTCTCACAAACATCTAATAACTTTATTTAGTTGAAATATGTATGTTTTCAATTTCACAATTCATCTCTCTTGAAATAATATTTTGAACTTGTGCCACTTCTTCTTGAGTTAATTCATCACTTTTCAAAATAACACTTATACTATCTCCATTTACAAAAATTATACTATTTTCAAAACCTTTTGTTTGAATCAAATTTTCACAAATCATAATACTATTTTTAGTATCATTTATTTTTTTAATTTCATCAGTTGCTGATTGTTTTTGTGTTTCTAAGCTGTTTGTACTATTTAATATATTTTCGTAACTTTCTAGCATTTGAGAATACATAGTATCTCTTTCTAATTTTGACTTTGTAAAATAGTCATCATCTGTACTTGTTTGTGCATTCGTCTGTGTAGTTTCCTTATTGTCATTAGAATTATCACTTGTTGTATTTGTAGTATTTTCATTATTTATAGTATTTGAACTTTCTGTATTACTAGAAGTAGTATCATTGCCTGAAGATTCATTAACAGTATCCGTATTAGATAAAACATCATTACTGCTTACTAATGTTGCATCTCCAATGTTTGCAGTATTTGAATCATCTCTTGCTTCCATTTGCATGCTTGCTTGTACTGATTGTTCTGCTGTATTTGTTGTATAATTTAAATAGGCAACTGCCATTAACATTAATGCAATTACATAAATAACAATTTGATTTTTCTTTAATAATTTCATAATTTCCTCCTTTTGTGGTCACTTTGGGGACAGGTTCGAAGTGACCATTTTTGGTTATAAAAGGGACGCCACCTTTATTTCTAGTTCATCTCAAAAACCTGAATCTTATGTGTCGCTAGCCCTGTTACAGCTTCAACTGCTTGAATAATGTTAGTCTTAACATTAGCTTGACTTGCTCCTTTTGCAGTTATTATTGCTCCTTCAATTTTTGGTTGTACTATTTTTTGAGTTATCGGTGTTTTTTCTCCATTATCTTCTTGATAAATTATATCTTTCTGTGTGTCTGTTTCTTGGATTGTTCTTGTTCCACCCTCTGTATCTGTTTCTTCTGTATTACTTGTTCTTGAAGTTTCGTTGTACATTGCTACTACTTCACTTGATTCAGAATAATTTAAGAGAACTTTAACTTCTCCTACCCCTTGTATTTGTGATAAAATTTCTTCTAGTCTTGTTTCTAAATCTGTCTCACTTGTTTCTCGAATTTGATTCTGACTTATCGTTTGATTATTTGTTGCAGCTAATTGCTTAGATGTATCGTTATTCGATTGTTCTTTATTAGTTGTTTTATCTCCATTCCATATTATATTTATAATGACAACTGTAATAATTACTAAAACAATTAAAAAAACTAAGTTTTCTATCTTCTTCTTATTATTATTTTCTCCTGTAGTTTCGTCTTTACCTAGAAACTTATTTAATTTATCTTTAAACATTTCTCATTCACCTCATATTCTTCAATTAAAAACTTTTTTATATTCTGAATGTCTGTTTTCGATACATCACTGATATTTTCATTATCGGTATTGTTGGTATCGTTTGTAGTGCTACTGTTTGAATTTTCATTATTAATACTTGTATCTATTTTTTTAATTTTTTGTATTTCAGTAACTATTTTATTTTCTAGGTTTCCTTCTGAATTTTCACTATTTTGAGTTTCTTGCTCACTATTTTCTGATTTTTTGACTTTAATTTTAATCTCTTCTATTCCAGATTCGTTTTCTTCATCTGAGATAGTAGCTTTTACTTTACAACTTTCTACTTTGTATCCTTGTTCTTCTAATTTTTGAGTTATATCTTTTTCTAATTCTTCAATATATAACTCTTCAATTCTTTTATTCATTGAAGTTTGGTCAACTTCTTCTGTTGTTAATTGTGATGATGTTTCCTGCTCCATTGCATATTTTTCTATGTCTAAATCATCTATATTAAATATATCTTTATTACTTATAAATGGTGACACTATATTAAATAGTATATAAATTCCCATCACCATCCTTATGTATCTTTTATTTTTATTGTTCGGTAGCAACATCTCTAAAATTGATACTATAACTATTGCTAATCCTAAACTTTTTGCCCAAGAACTAATAAACTCAATCATTTTCTTTTTTCCTTTCTCAAGGTCCATTTTCTGGTTGAAAAAGAATTAAATTTTGGCTAGGAAAATGAGTTTGAAATTTGACGACGCCAAAATTGTAATTATTTTTTAACCAGCCTATCTATACATCATGCCACTATTAGAAATTTTAAGAACTAAAGCTGTCCCAATAATCAACATAAAAGAAATCGAACATAAAATAGCTAAAAGTATTTTAAAAATATCTCCAATTTGTTCTAATAGTCCTGTTATCTTTGAATCTGCAATAGGTTCTGTAATTGTCGCCAGAAACTTATATGTTATACAAAGTATTGCCAATTTAAAAATAGGTGCTATACACATACCAAGTACAATAATTACTCCCACAAAACCAATTGCGTTTTTTAGAATTATTCCTCCTCCCAAAACCGTATCTACTGCATCACCTAATATTTTTCCAACAACAGGTACTGCTGAACTCACTATTGCTTTTGTAGTTTTGGCTGTGATTCCATCTACACTGCTTGACATTGTTCCTTCTAAGGAAACTACTCCAACAAATATTGTTAAAACAATTCCTAAAAACCAAACAATTCCTGATTTTAAGAATTTTGATAATTTACTTATTTGTATTTTGTCAGTTAATTTTG
>CALXJZ010000068.1 GCA_944388745.1 uncultured Clostridia bacterium | reverse complement strand
TAATCCATAATTTAGGTTTGAATGAGATTAAACAAGCAAAACCTAAAAGATGGTATCACTATTTTTTAGAAAGCCTATTTTCGCCATTTAACTGCATATTACTTGGAATTGTTTGTATTCTTATTTATACTGACATCTATTTAGCAGAAACTCCAAGTTATGCAAACATTATTGTAATAGCAATTTTAGTTACTGCAAGCACACTATTAGATTTCGTCGAAGAATATCGTTCTAATAAAGCTGCTGAAGAGTTAAAGCAAATGGTTGCAACAAATACCACCGTAATCCGAGATGGAAAAGAAATTCAAGTTCCAATAAATCATGTAACTTTAGGAGATATTGTTGTACTTTCTGCTGGTAGCATGATTCCTGCTGATTTAAGAATCATTGAAGCAAAGGATTTATATGTTGGTCAATCTTCGCTAACCGGTGAATCTGATAGTGTAGAAAAATATGTAAATTCAAAAATATCTTTAAATACCATTGACAATATTTCAGATTTAGATACTATTTGCTTTATGGGAACAAATGTAATTTCAGGAAGTGCTAAAGGTGTAGTAATTAAAACTGCTGATTCCACATATTTTGGAAAAATAGCTCATACCTTAACAACTGGTAAGCCTAAAACAGCATTCCAAAAAAGCATTGAAAATATTAGCAGATTATTGATTCATTTTATGCTAATACTTATTCCTGTTATTTTCCTTTTAAATGCTTGGAAACATGATATAGTAACTGCATTTACATTTGCAGTTGCAATAGCCATAGCTATCACACCTTTACTTTTACCAGTTATTTTATCTTCAAGCCTTTCAAAAGGCGCTGTTAGAATGTCTAAAAAGAAAACTATTGTAAAAAAATTGGATTCAATTCAAAATTTTGGTGCAATGAATATTTTATGTACTGATAAAACAGGTACTTTAACAGAAGACAAAATCGTTTTGGAAAAATATCTTGACATTAATGGTGATGAAGATATTAGAACATTAAAACATGCCTTTCTAAATTCATATTTCCAAACTGGTTTAAAAGGTAATATAGATGAAGCTGTTATAAAAAGAGCTTTAGAAAATGGATTAGAAAATTTTAAAACAGAATATAAAAAAGTTGATGAAATACCTTTTGACTTCTCTCGTAGACGTTTATCTGTAATTGTAAGTGATGGAAATAAAAAACAAATGATTACAAAAGGTGCTGTTGAAGAAATTTTAAATATCTGTACTAAAGTAGATTACAAAGGTGAAGTTTCTCCAATCACAAAAGAAATCAAAGAAAATGTAAAAAACATCAGCAAAGCTTTAAATGAACAAGGTCTAAGAGTTGTTGCAGTTTGCCAAAAAAATGATATTGAAGGCATCCAACATTTTGATGTAAAAGATGAAAAAAATATGGTTCTTATAGGATTTATAGGTTTCTTAGATCCGCCAAAAGAATCTGCAAAAGAATCTATTCAAAAACTAAATAATGCAGGTATTCGTGTTATAGTTCTAACTGGTGATAATGCCGAAGTTACTAGATGTGTTTGTGATAAAGTAGGTATAAATTCTAAAAATATTGTATTAGGTAGTAAATTAGATAAATTATCTGATACTGCAGTTTTGAGATTATTAAAGAGAACAAATATATTTGCAAAATTATCACCTATACAAAAAGCTAGAATTGTTAGATTGTTAAAAGAAGCTGGAAATATAGTTGGTTATATGGGTGATGGTATAAATGATAGCCCTTCCCTAACTAATTCTGATGTTGGAGTTTCAGTAGATACAGCTGTTGATATTGCAAAAGAATCAGCAGACATCATATTACTTGAAAAAGATTTAAATGTTTTATTAGATGGTGTTACTGAAGGTAGACGTACTTTCGTAAATCTAATGAAATATATAAAACTTGCGACCAGTTTTAACTTCGGAGAAGTTGTTTCAGTTATAATTGCAAGTGTATTATTACCATTTTTACCTGAAACACCTATCCAATTACTAGTTGAAGGTTTGCTATATGATTTTGGTCAAATGACCTTACCTTTTGACCATGTTGATAAAGAATCTCTTCAACATCCTAAAAAGCTAGATATAAAGAGTTTAAAACATTTTATGCTATTTATGGGACCAGTAAGTTCAGTATTTGATATGATAGTGTTTGCTTCTCTTTGGTTCTTCTTCCAAGTTAGAGATGCAGCAACTTTCCAAACAATATGGTTTAGCTATAGTATAGTTTCAAACTTGGTTGGAATGCATATTATAAGAACATCAAAAATACCATTTATACAAAGTAATGCACATAAGGCCGTATATATATCATCAATTTCACTAATTATAATTGGATTAGTTGTTCCATTCACTGCCCTTGGCAGTATGATTGGTCTTGTTCCAATAGCTGGACAATATATATTCCTTATATTTGCAGTTACAATTCTTTATTGCTTTGTTGCACTATTTGCTAAGAAAATCTACATTAAAAAATATGGTGAATGGATTTAGGGATTTGGGGACGGTCCTTAAAATCCCTGTTTTTAGGGATTAAGGGACGGACCTTTATTTTTTTATTTAATAATATACTTTATTAATTACCTTTCCTTGCTTTTTTAATAAAATAGTAGTATAATATTTTTATGTTAATAGTAACCTGTAAATCTTTTTCACCATAGGAGGTTTCTATGTTTAAAATTAAAAGATTTCGGAAACTTGTTATGAAATATACAAACATTTACTTAGATAAGCCTGAACTCATAAAACAAGATGTTGATTATTATATTTCTGATTTACAAAATTTGATTAGAAATGTTAATTTTCAATTAGAAGATGCCTACTCTATTTTAGAAAAAATTTGCAATGTAGAAGATTATTTATCCCAAAAAAATTCGAATATTTTTTGGAATTTTATTCAGAAAATTGCAGATTACTTGTATGATAAAATATTGTATTCTATTGAAGAATTAGATTCATTTAGAGTAGCTTTTGTAATTTTTAAATTTAGGGCAGAACAAGTAAAAATTTTTTCATAGCAATTAATAAATCCCCTTTAGAAGGGGATTTATCTTTGTATGAGAAGCTTATCCTGCAATCTCTTTTCTTCAATATTTGACCGTACAAGAGAATTGTATCGGTTTATTTCTGAAAAAGTTGCTGCTTCTGGATACGAAAGAAATTGAGGTAAATACAAGTCAATTACTTTTATTAAGCCTATCGCCTGAAAATTACCTTCTGCTTCCAGTTCTCTAAGAAACTGTACTACTTCTTTTCTTGCCATACTTTCCCCTCCTCTCTGGGATTTTCTTGACACATATACCTGTGTCTTATAACATTATGTTACTTTTGTATTGTAATACAAAACCTAAAAGTTGTCAACAATCTTAATATTATCTTATAACCACATTTTGCTTTCCAATTATATCAGCAAACAACTCCATAATTTGGTCTGTCAAATAAATTTGACCGCAACTTCTCTCATCATCATTAATCTTAACAAAAACATTAATATTATTTTTATCGCCATTAAAATACTTAATAGCACCTCTTAACTTATCCTTTTCACTTTCATCAGAATCCGTAATATTTAAAATCAATACCTTTTGTTTTTGCTCTCCAAAATCTTTTATATCATTTGCAATAATTGTGGTTGTATCATCTTCCCTAATACTTAATCTACCATCAACCATTACAATATTTTCTTCCACAAGACTATTTCCAGATTTCAAATACGCATTTTCAAAACAAATTATTTCAGCAGTTCCGTATAAATCTTCTATTGTTACAAATGCCATAATTTTATTATTTTTTGTATACTTTTTCTTAATTGAAGTTATTATTCCTGCATATTTTACATTTTGTCCATCATGATATTTAGGTTTGCTACCAGCATTTTGGTTTAATAACTCCATTCCTGAATCTGCCATATTACTTGACATTTGTTCATCAATATTTCTTAATTCTATGGTATTAATATTAGTCTGTTTTTCTATTTCGCTTCTTAATTTTTCTAATGGATGTCCGGAAATATAAATTCCTAACATTTCCTTTTCAAGTGATAATAAGTCTTTTTTTGGTAACTCTTCATGCTCTTCAAATTTGTATTTCATTTCACTCATTTCTTCTTTTTCTTCTTCTGTTCCTAAGTCAAACATTGAAACTTGACCAGACATTCCCTTTTTCTTTCCACTTTGAATAGTATCCATTATTCCTTCAAATGAAGCAAGTAATGTACTTCTTGTTTGTTCAAATTCATCAAAAGCACCTGCTTTTATTAAACTTTCTATACACTTTTTGTTTACTCCTTCATCTGCAATTCTCTCACAAAAATCTATAAAGTTTTTGTACTCTCCATGTTTTTCTCTTTCTTCTACAATACTATCCACTGGTGCTTTTCCAACATTTTTGATGCTTCCTAATCCAAAACGAATTGCAAAGTCTGGTTTTACATTTTCATTATTTGATGAAGCATCTTGACCTGTCCCTTTTTCCCCGAATGAGGATTTTTGGGGCCGTCCCCAAATCCTCAACCGTGAACTTTGTATTACTTTTGTTTATCTCTGGTTTTAATATTTGTATTCCAAGTGATTTACATTCATCTATGTATTGTGGTATTTTGTCAAGGTTTCCTAAAAAGCTATTTAATGTTGCTGCCATAAATTCTGCTGGATAGTATGCCTTTAAGTATGCTGTTCTATATGCTACTACTGCATAACATGCTGCATGTGATTTATTAAATGCATATTTTGCAAATTCAGCCATTTCATCAAATATTTTGTTTGCAGATTCTGCATCTATTCCATTTCTAACACATCCTGGTACTATCACATTTCCATTTTCATCTACTTGTCCATTTATAAAGACTTCTCTTTCTTTTGCCATTACATCAAGTTTTTTCTTTCCCATGGCTCTTCTTACTAAGTCTGCTCTTCCTAAAGAGTATCCTGCTAAGTCACGTACTATTTGCATAACTTGTTCTTGATATACCATACATCCATATGTAACATTAAGAATTGGCTCTAGACTTGGATGTGTATATTCATTATGCCCTGGATGTTGTTTTCCTCTAATATATCTTGGTATTTGGTCCATTGGCCCTGGTCTATATAATGAAACACCTGCTATTAAATCTTCTAAGCAGTCTGGTTTCAATTCTTTCATGAAGTTTGTCATTCCTTGTGACTCAAATTGGAATATACCACATGATTTTCCTTCCTGCCATAATTTATATACTTTAGGGTCTGCCATTTCTTTATCAAATTCTACATCTATTCCCCTATTTTCTTTTACTAAGTCGATGGTATCTTGTATAACTGTTAAGGTTCTTAGTCCTAAGAAGTCCATTTTTAATAGGCCTAGTTCTTCTAAGGTTGTCATTATATATTGTGTTGAAATTTGACCATCGCGGACATATAAAGGTACATATGTGTCAACTGGCTCTTTTGTTATAACTATTCCACAAGCATGTGTTGATGCCTGTCTTGGCATACCTTCTAATCCCATTGCTATGTCTAATACTTTTTTTACTGTTTCATCTGTTTCATATAAATCTGCTAATTCTTTATTTTGTTCTAATGCCTTTTTGATAGTAATATGTAATTCATTTGGTATCATTTTAGCTAATTTATCTGCTTCAGCATATGGTACATCTAAAACTCTTGAAACGTCTCTTATTACCATTCTTGCAGACATTGTTCCGAATGTTATAATCTGTGAAACATGGTCATGTCCATATTTATTTGCAACATAATCTATAACATCTTGTCTATGTTCATAGCAAAAGTCAACATCAAAATCTGGCATACTAATTCTTTCAGGATTTAAAAATCTCTCAAAAAGTAATCCATATTTCATTGGGTCAATATCTGTAATTTCTATTGCATAGGCAATAATTGAACCTGCTCCAGACCCTCTGCCTGGTCCTACTGGTATATTATGTGTTTTTGCATAATGGATGAAATCCCACACAATTAAGAAATAGTCTACATATCCCATCTTTTTTATAACACCTATTTCATAATCTGCTCTATCTAAAATTTCTTTACTTGGATTTTCTCCATATCTCTTCTTAATACCATCATCACACAACTTTTTGAAATAATCAAAATGAGTTGGGTATTCTGGTGGTACATCATAATTAGGTAATATTGTATGACCAAATTCAAACTCTACATTACATTGTTCTGCAATTTTTACTGTATTTTCAATTGCATCTGGAAATGCCTTAAAATACTCTATCATTTCTTCAGGAGATTTTACATATAATTCATCTGTGTCAAATCTCATTCTATCTATATCACTCATTCTTTTACCTGTTTGTATACAAAGTAAAACTTCATGATTATATGCATCTTCTCTTTTTAAATAATGTGCATCATTTGTAGCAACTAATGGTATATTTAATTTTCTTGCAAGTTGTACTAATTTTTGGTTTGCTAATACTTGTTCTTTTATTCCATTGTTTTGGATTTCTATATAATAGTCATCTCCGAAAACTCTTTTATGCCATAAAGCTACTTCTTCTGCTTTTTCTTGTTCACCATTTAATAAGGCTTGGTTTACTGCTCCTGCTAGACACGCACTTAAACAAATTAGCCCTTCATGATATTTTTCTAATATTTCTAAATCTATACGTGGTTTATAGTAATATCCATCTACAAATCCTAATGAAACTAATTTACTCAAATTTTTATATCCTTGATTATTTTTAGCAAGTAAGATTAAATGATTATATTTATTATCAATATTAGGCTCTTTATCAAATCTTGAACGTGGTGCAACATAAACTTCACAACCGATAATTGGTTTTACACCTTCTTTTTTACATGCTTTATAAAAATCAATTGCTCCATACATAACTCCATGGTCTGTTAAAGCAATTGCATCCATTCCTAATTCTTTT
>CALXJZ010000067.1 GCA_944388745.1 uncultured Clostridia bacterium | reverse complement strand
AATACACCAACTTGAACTGCTGCTAGTCCCACTCCATTATATTTATGCATTGTTTCAATCATATCATCTATAAGTGTTTGTATTTTTTCACTTGATATTTCTTCTTCTGGAACTTCTTTTGATTTTTTCTTTAATATGTCGTCTCCTTGATATCTTAAATTTCTAATTGCCATTTTTATCTCCTTTCCTAATCCCTGCTAGCTCATGTTATTTGGATTAACATCTATTGAAATTCTTGTGTCTTTTATATTTTGTTTATATATATTTTTTAGAGAATTATTTAAAATTCTATTTATTTCTTCTGTCATATTTCCTTTTATTATAATTCTCCATCTATATCTATTTTGTATCTTGTCAATTGGACAAGGCATTGGTTTAAATAGTTTTATTGAATTCTGGTCACTTTGCACCATTTCATTCTTCTGTGAATTTTTCAATGTGTTTAACTCCTTTTGTAATTCTTCATACATTTGATTTGATACTTTTTTTATTTCATTTTCATTATAACTATTAAATCCAATTAATATTATATCGCAAAATGGCGGATATTTCAATTGTTTTCTCAAAGCAATTTCTGTTTCGTAAAATTTTTCATAATTTTGCTCTCTTGAGCATTGTATCGCAAAACTTTGTGGATTGTATGTTTGAATTATAACTTTTCCTGGCAAATTCTCACGTCCTGCTCTTCCTGCTACTTGTGTTAAAATTTGAAACGTTCTCTCATTTGCTCTATAATCATCTATATTTAGCGAACTATCAGCTGCAATTACTCCAACTAATGTTACATTTGGAAAGTGATGCCCTTTTACCACCATTTGTGTTCCTATCAAAATATCTATATTTTCATTTTTGAATTTATTTAAAATTTCTTCATGTGAGTTTTTCTTTGTTACAGTATCTATGTCCATTCTTATTGTACTTGCATTTGGAAATTGCTTATGTATTTCTTGTTCAAGTTTTTGTGTACCTGTTCCAAAATATCTTATTTTATCACTTTTACATTCAGGACATACTGTTACTATATTTTGCTCATATCCACAATAATGACATTTTAATTTTCTTTCATAGCTATGATATGTCAAACTGATATTGCAATTTGGACATTTTACTGTATATCCACAGTTCCTACACATTATAAAAGTTGAATAACCTCTTCTATTTAGAAATAATATTGTCTGCCTTTTATTTTTCAAATTTTCTTCTATATTAGTATATAGCTCCATACTTAACATTGAACGGTTTCCATTTGCAAGTTCTTGTTTTAAGTCTATTATTTCGACTGATGGAAGTGATGAATTATTTGCTCTTTTTGTCAGTTCTAACAATGTAATTTCAGGGTTCATATGCTTTTTATTTATCTCTGACCTTATATTGCCACTATTTAATTTTTTTTCTGTTGCTTTATAATATGTCTGCAAATCAGGTGTTGCGCTTCCTAATAACAATGGAATATTATTTTCTTTTGCTAACTTTTTCGCTATTTCTTTTGCATTGTATTTTGGTGTTGTCTCTGATTTATATGAACTATCATGTTCTTCATCTATTATAATGATTCCTACATTTGCTAATGGTGCAAATATAGCAGACCTTGCTCCTATTACAATTTTTGCATCCCCATTTCTTATTTTTTCCCATTCATCATGTCTTTCACCTATTGAAAGTTTACTATGTAATATTGCTATATCTTCTTTTCCAAACCTTGATACAAATCTTTCCAACATTTGTGGAGTTAATGAAATTTCTGGAACTAATACAATTGCTGTTTTTTCCTTTTCTATTACCTTTTGTATTAGTTGCAAATACACCTCTGTCTTTCCAGAACCTGTTACCCCATATAATAAAAATTGTTCAAATCTATTTTCATCAATCGCTTTTTCTACTTTTTCAAACGCTTCTTGTTGCTCTTCTGTTAATTGTAATTTTTCAGTTCTCTTATAATCTTTAAATAATAATGGATTTCTCTCTACTTTTTTTTCTACAATTTCTAAATATCCATTTTTTATTAATGTATTTACTATTGCTCTTGATGTATATGTAAACATCTCTATTTCAGGTATTGTTGCACCTTCGTTATCTTTTATAAATTTTAATATTTTTATTTGTTTTTCAGATTTTATTTTTTTAGTTTCTATCTCAAATTCTATTTCCTCTATGTCTTTTTTTAAATATACTGTATTTATGATTTTATCTTGAATTCTCTTTTCTTTGTTTTTTGTTCTTGTTCCAGGTGTTAGCATAAGTTTGATACAATCTGATACATTACAAAAATATCTATTTGCCATCCATTTTGCAAGTTCTATTTGCTTATCTGTCAAGTTTTCTTCTATTTTTATAATGTCTTTGTTTGCAAACTCTGATTTTTCTTTTAATTTAACTACAAATGCTTCTTCTTGTTTTTCTCCTTTTCCAAATGGTACTAGGACTTTGCTTCCTACTAAAATTAGGTCCTCTAGTTCTTTTGGTATGTTGTAGTCAAATGTTCTATTTAGTTTTTTTGCTCCTCTATTTATTATTACTTCTGCTACCATTTTAATCTCCTTTTTTACTTTTGTTAGTATATCAAATTTTTGAATATTAAACAATAGCAAAAAGAAAATAGATATCTCCTTTTACAGAAATATCTATTTTTGTAAACTCTAGCCCCTGAAATCTACAATGGGCTGTAATAATGCTTTATCTGATACAGCTTTATTGAAATATTCTATAGTTTTCAATAAAGCCTCTTCGTGTGAAGCTGTAATATAGATTGTCCTATCTACATTTTCTGATTCTGGATTTTGCGAGTCCATTGGCACTATGCCATCACTTAAATCTGTCCCAAAAACTTTATGTGCAAATTCGCTTATTTGTTCAGTCAATGCAATAACATTGAACCATCGATGAGGTTTTAATTCTATATTGTCAGTTTTTAATAACATTTCTGAACGTTCTGCTAATTCTTCATCTGGTAGATGATAAATTTTGGAAAGTTTACCATACTCTCTCATCCTTTCAAAAAATCCAGTTCTAGATTTTACAAATTCCAAATCTGCCATCTGCGTTCCAAAAAAAGGAGTTGCTATTGTTACAATTCTTATTGTTCGATTTTCTTCCAAATATTCTGGAATATTTACTGCACATAGTCCGCATTCACCAACAGCAAAGAAAATTATTGATGTATACTGCCTAAATATATTAGTTTCATCAGAAGTTTCTTTGTTAATCATTCTAGCTAACTGATGAGCTACATATTTAAACCTACCTTTTTTTGCATTTTTTTTTGGATGACTTGGAATATATAACTGCATTATATCTCCTGACAATTCATAGTCATCAGCCGTTAAACTCCGTAATTCTTTATTATCTAAGCATATGATATTTAACTTTTTACTTCCTGGAATACATTTAATCCATTTCAATATCATACTTGGAGTCTGTAAGATGATTTTTCCTCTCTTTTCAACAAGTTCTTTTCTTGTGGTCTTGCTCCCATTCACTCTGTTTTTCAGTTCTTCCCGCATTATTATTTTCTCCCTTCTAAAATTATTTAGTAGAAATGTGTGTTAACGAGTTACAAAGCTTATTTTACCATATTATGTGACATTTGGCAAATCATTTAACCTTCGTTTTTAATAATTTCTTCTTATTCATCCTCAATAGTTTCATCATATTCAAATTCATAATCTATATCTTCTTGTGGCTTAGCTTCTTTTCTAACTTTTTCTACTTTTTCAACTTCTTTTTCAATTTTATCTTCAATTTCTTTTTTATCATCCTGTTGCTTTTTCATATTTTTATCATGCTTTTTTTGCATTTCTTTAAGAATTTTTTGTGTTTCTTCATTTCGATTTTGCATACAACGATTCATCATATTATTAGCCTTTTCCATCAAGTCAGGAATATAATCTAATAATTTATCAATTGAAGAAGAATGATTTACTGGCATTAGTTTAACACTATCAGATTGAATTACTAAAAATGCAATTGGATTAATACTTACTCCAGCACCACTTCCTCCACCAAACGGAAGTCTATATTGTATAGCTTCTTCCTTGTCCTTTTTAGTGTATTCATCTACTGTTTCTCCCTTAAATTCACTTCCTCCTGCTGCAAAACCAAATGAAACCTTTGATATTGGAATAATTACAATATTATTTGAAGTTTCAATTGGCTCTCCTATAATTGTATTTACATCAATCATGTCTTGAATACTATTCATAGCTGTAGTCATAAGACCTTCTATTGGATGTTCGCTCATATTTCTTCACTCCTTTTTTATTTTTTCTCGATAATAAATATATGACATTTATAATATGGTTCATTTTTATATCAAATATACCTGAAATTGTAATATTTAGATAATTTTGATCTTTATAAATCGGCTGAACTATATATGTTTGTTCTTCTTTTGTTTTCATTTTATTTCTCAATAAAAATGAAATTACTGTACTAACAATTGGTATTAAAAGAGATGTAATTGCTGAATTCTCTGTTCCTATGTCAATTTTTAATTTTAGCTTTCTTATTGCAAAATCTATCTTTTTTATTATACTAATAGTTTCTTTATCTATTTTTTTTCGTTCTTCCCACATTTTTACGTCTATGTTTACAAATTTATCTTTTAGCTTTAGTTTTTTAACTGTATGTTTATTTAGTTTGATTTTTATAATAGATATTTTACTTAATATAATCCACGATAGTTGTAAATAATAATTGGGGTTAATATGTTTCTTATTTGCTGAGCAATATTCAAATTTTTTTACATCTATTCTTATTTTTGAAAAAACTATTATTAATAACAAAATACACAATATTAGCAAAATAAAAAGAAAAACCAATTACATCACCTTCTTTTAGGTTTATAATTAGTTTTTCCAGTTTTTTGAAAATTAAACAATATTTTATAATTTTATCCTACTTTTTTAGATTTTTCTACTTCTATATCTCCAAACAATTCTTCTTGCTTTGTTTCTACTTTACTTCTCCTTGATAATTCCAATAATCCTGAGAATGCTGTTACTATTTCTTGTTTATTATGTGTTTTAATAGAAAATAACTTATTAAATATAAATTTCTTTTGTTTAACTAAAACTTTAAACATTTCTTTTACTTTACTTGCTACTGTATAATTATCTTGTATTGCTATTTTTTCAATATTTTTTGCATTTTGATTTAGTTTAACTTTGTTTTTTTCAACTAAATCTTCATAGATTTGTGGTATTAAAGTATTTTCATAATTTTTTTCTAATTTTTGCTTTGGTAATTCTATTTCTTCTTGTTGTTTATAATATCTATTAGAATATTTATTATAATTCTCTTTTAAAACTTTGCTTATCTCTTTAAACTTTTTATATTCTATAATACGTCTAATCAATTCTTCCTCAGTTAATTCTTCTTCCTCTTCTTCTTGCTTAGGTAAAAGTTTTTTAGATTTTAAATATAGCAAAGTAGATGCCATTACTAAAAATTCACTGGCAATCTCTAAATTTAGTCTTTCTTGTTCTTTTAAATATTCTATATATTGGTCCGTTATTTCACTTAAATTTATATCATAAATATCCATTTTGTTCTTATCTATTAAGTGACACAATAAATCTATTGGTCCTTCAAAATTATCTATTTTTATTGCATATTTTTTTGTTTCTAAAGTTAATAGTGACATTTTAATTACTCCTTTTCAAAAGCTCTATTTATGCTATCCCTTTTATATCCCTTTTTTAATAAATATTGCTTTATTTCGTCTTGGTCCATTGAATCTGACTTTTTATATATTATATTTGATGCTGATTTTATTTCATATTCTTCTAATTCTTCTTTATTTTCATAGAAATAGTCTTCTATATCGTCTTTATTTAATCCTTTTGCCATTAGTTTATATTTCATTTCTTTTATAGATAGATTTTTTAGTATTTTGAAATTATTTATTGTTTTTTCTATAAATTCTTTATCATTTATATAATTTGCTCCTTTTAGATATTCAATTATATCTTCTAAGATGTTTTCGTCTATTGTTTTAGCAAATTTGTTTCTTATTTCTTGCTCACTTCTTTTTTTGTATATTATGTATTTTAGTACTTTTGTTTTTTCTTTATCAAATTCTTCGATTGTATACATTAATATTCCTTTCCTTTATTTATATGTTGATTTTTCTATGACCTATTTTACTATAATCAAGATTAAATATCAAGGTTTGAACTATTTTTTAATTATTTTGTTGCAATTTTATGTATAACAGTGTATACTATTCTTGTAACAAAAACTTGTCTTTAGAAAAAGGAGGTATTTTTCTATGGTAACAATGACAAATTTGCACGTCAAAGGTGAAGATTTTTTCTTTGATGGAGACTTACGGCTTTTAGGAGAAACCAAAATTGAAGATGGTAGTTTTACAGTAACTGGAACCCTAATTTTAGCCCAATCAAAAGACTACGATGATGAAATCATTGCTCCAACTTTTGAAATTATCAACGGTGATTTTACTGTTGGTGATTTATGGACTGAAGATATTGATGGAGATGTAGCTGATCCTGATGATGGTGAAATATGTGAATATTTCTCAGTCAGCGATGGAGATATTCATGTAACAAATGGTTCATTCAATATTGCCTGCTCACATATTACAGACGTTGGCAATATTTTCATAGATAATGGTGATTTAATATGTAATGATATATTAAATTCATTTTCAATCTATGTGAATGGGCTCATCGATTGTAATAATATAAATTCCATTTTTGACATATTTTGTGTCAGAGCAGATGTTGGTGAAACTATATGTGGCAGGGATTTATATGCAATGTACTATTATGACTGCAACTGCAATATTCTTTCAGTTAAAGGTTCTCTCTTTATTGGAGATTTACGCGGTTCAGAAAAAGTAGAAGTCGGATAATACCTCAAAAGAACAGGAT
>CALXJZ010000066.1 GCA_944388745.1 uncultured Clostridia bacterium | reverse complement strand
ATAAAAGCGAATGTCAAAGCAGGAGAAAGTACTGGAGAAACAGAAGGAAAAATGATATATGTACGAGGAAATTATGATAATGTGAATATATATAAGACAGAATATAAAATAAACAAATATGAAGATAAAACAACACAAGTAAGTAATATTCTGCAACAATTTGAAATGCTATGTGAAGAATATATTGGTTCTTTGGATGAATATGAAGAAACAGAACAATTATATGGAGAAAGTGATGCAAAGTTTGAATTACCATTAGAAGAAAGTATATATAATGAAGAAAGGTTATATAGTAAAACATATAAAAATGAGGAAAAAGAGTATAATATAAATTACTATAAAGCAGGAGAAAATATAACTTGTGAATTAGTAAGAGTGTTTTGATTTGAAAGCGAATAAGTAAACTATTGAAATATTTAATATTATAAATATTAAAAAAAAATAACAGAGAAAAAATAGCAAGAAAAGTTCTTGCTATTTTTTGTCTAGTATAGTAGAATAAAATTGTAATATTTAAATTAAAAAAATAAAAATTATTATAAAACAAAGGAGAGAAAAATATGTTTAAAAGTATTTTAAGAAATAAAAGCAAAGTAATTATAAGTGTAGTATTTATAATTATATTGATAATTGCAATACTATTATCAAACAATTTAAAAAGTGAAACTAAAATTACATCTTTGGCAGGTAATATATTAAATGCAAAAAACTCTGAGGTAGTACAAAAAACATCAGGAGGTGGATTAGAATCAGCATATATTGAATGGGAAAGTGTAGATGAAGCAACAGGGTACAATGTATATATACATAATGAACAATCAAATAATTATGAACAAATAGATAATGAGCTAATAAGAAGATATCAAGATGGAACAAGTTCTTATTGGAGAGCAGATGCTGTTGGTTTAAAAGAAGGGAATTATACATTTAAAATTGTACCAATAATTAATAATCAAGAAGATACAAGTAAACAATTTGAATCTGAAAGCATAACAGTTGAATCACATGATAGAACTGGGTTTGCGTGGGTGAATGGCGAAACCACAGGAGCATATAATATAGATGGGACATTAAAAGAAGATGCCAATATTATATATATTACAGAAGAAACAAAAAATACAGTTTCTTTAGAAGTTCAAACTAGCTCAAATGGAAGAACAGAAACAGCCCAAGGATTACAAAATATTTTAGATTTATATAAAAAAGGATATGAAGATGCTCCACTTGTTATAAGATTTATAGGTAAAGTAACAGATCCATCAATATTAGATGGTGGAGATATTGTTATTAGTGGAAATAGTTCAGATAAAAGAATAAATTGTGGAATAACATTAGAAGGAATTGGGGAAGATGCCACATTATATGGTTATGGAATCAGAATAAAAAATGCAACGAATGTAGAAATTAGAAATATAGCTGTAATGCTAACAGATAGTGATGAAGGAGATAATATAGGATTACAACAAGAAAATGACCATATTTGGGTACATAATTGTGACTTCTTTTATGGAGAAGCAGGAAGTGATTCAGACCAAGCAAAAGGTGATGGAGCTCTAGATTGTAAAAAATCTACATATGTGACATTTTCATATAACCACTTTTGGGATTCAGGGAAAAGTAATCTTTTAGGACTAAGTGAAGATACAACAGAAGGTCTATATATAACATATCATCATAATTGGTATGATCATTCAGATTCAAGACATCCTAGAATTAGATTTTATTCTGCACATGTTTATAACAATTATTATGATGGAAATTCAAAATATGGTGTTGGAGCATGTTTAGGATCATCTGTTTTAGTAGAAGGGAATTATTTTAGAAATTGTAAAAAGCCGATGATGATATCTATGCAAGGGTCAGATACAAGTGGAACATTTTCTAAAGAAGATGGGGGAATGATAAAGGCATATAATAATTATATGATAGGACAAGATTCATATATTCCTTATTCAGAAGATAATGAAAGTTTTGATGCATATGAAGTGTCAAGTATAAATGAAAAAGTACCAGACTCAGTAACTTCATTACAGGGAGAAAATACATATAACAATTTTGATACTTCAAGTATAATGTATACATATGAAGCAGATAGTCCAGAACAAGCAAAAGAAAAAGTAGAAAGATATGCTGGTCGTCTAAATGGTGGAGACTTTAAATGGGAATTTAATGATTCTGAAGATGACGAATCAGATGCGTTAAATAAAGAATTAAAAGATGCTTTAGAGAATTACGAAACAAATTTATTATTAGTAGGAGGAAATTCTATTGACTCTCCAGAACAACCAGATCCTGAAGAACCTAATCCTGAACCCGAGCCAGAACCAGAACCAGAGCCAGATCCTAATCCTGAACCAGAGGAAATTAAAGTTGAAAGTATAGCTTTAAATATTCAAGATATCACATTAGAAGTTGGAGAAACAACAACTTTGCAAGCAACAATAACACCAGATAATGCTACAAACAAAAATATAAGTTGGAGTTCAGAAAATGAAAATATTGCAAGTGTTGATGATAATGGAGAAGTAACGGCACAAGGAGCAGGAGAAACAACAATAATAGTAACAACAGAAGATGGTAAAAAAACAGCAACATGTATAGTTACAGTAACAGAACCTGAGATTGAGCCAGAACCAGAACCAGAACCTGAACCTGAGCCAGAACCAGAACCTGAGCCTGAGCCAGAACCTGAAGAGATAAAAGTAGAAAATGTAACATTAAATTCACAAAATGAAGAATTAGAAATAGGAGAGACAGTAACATTAGTAGAAACGATAACACCAAGTGATGCTACAAATAAAAATGTAACATGGAATTCAGATAATACAGATGTAGCAACAGTAAATAATGGAGTAGTAACAGCGGTAGGAGAAGGAACAGCAAATATAACAGTTACAACACAAGATGGAAATAAAACAGCAATATGTATAATTAGTGTCAGCGAAGAAGAGGAAGAAATTATATCAGCAATATCTTATGATAATACAGAATTAACAAATCAAAATGTTATAGCGACGATTACATTTAATAGAGATGATATAACAATAATTAATAATGAAGGAAATAACCAACATATTTTCGAAGAAAATGGAGAGTTTACATTTCAGTATACAGACAGTAATGGAAACATTTCTCAAAATACGGCAATAGTTAATTGGATAGATAAGGAAGAACCAGAAATAAATGTAGAATATGAGATAATAAATAATGGAGAAGCTGTAAATGTAATCATACAATCAAATGAAGAATTAGTAGCAATAGATGGATGGACATTGTCAGATGATAGACTATCAATGAGTAAGATATTTTATAGAAATCAAACTGAGACAGTAGAAATAAGTGATTTAGTGGGAAATGTAATTGAAACAACAATACATGTTGACAATTTAGAAAATCAGCCAACAGATGAAAATCAGTCACAGAATAATGTAAATACAAATACCACATTAGAAAATACAAGTGGACATGTTGATAATACAGTTGCTAGTAAAGTATTACCAGCTACAGGAATTACTACAATAATTAAAATCCTTATAGCAGTAGTGTTAGTAGGAGTGATAGCTTTTTATATTAGATATAAAAACTTGAAAGATTTAATTAAATAATAATTGCTCTAAATAATAAAATAAATATTTTTGGGTAGACTAATATAAGAAAAACAAATTTCATGTATAAGAAAATTTTTATAAAGTAAAGATAAATTTAAATTTTTCTTATACATGAAAAAGTAGAGGTAAAGAAATGTTTAAACCAAAAGCAATTTACTATGAAAAAGAAATTTTAGAATACCCATTAGGAAAACAATTGATGAAGCAATATGAAGATGTACCTAAAGTAGAAATAGAAAATCACAATAATATAGAAGAAATGAGAAAAAAAGAAAATAAAGAATTTCCATACATGAAACAAAATTTAATTATTGGAGTAAGAAAAACACACAAATTTGTAGAAAACCATAAAACATCAGACTATTTAGTACCATACACATAATAGTGATTTAATACTAGAAAATACAATAACAGGAAATCTTCCATGGACAATAGAAAATTTCAAAAATGTAGAAAAAGGACATTTAACATTTCCAACAAAATTCGATATGGTAGATGATATATTACCATTAGACCATAAAGGAAAAGTTACAGTTAGAGTTTTTATGACATACAGTTTTGTTCATACAAAAATAAACGAAGAAGCCTTTCCAAATGCCATAAACTTATATAGCAAAGAAATGATGACCGGTAGAGGCAGAGGAAAGTATATGTATAAAAATGATATAAGAAAAGATGGAGAAATATTTTTAAGAGAGCAAATGCAAAAATATTTTCCAAATAATAAAATTGAATATATTGTGTGATGTCGCATTGGGGACGTTTCTCATGCGACATTATTCATTATGGCTAATTGGGGACAGGTACGGTGTAACCATTTTTGGCTAATCTAAACCTGGTACGTTTTACCCATTCACAAAAAATTCACAAATAAAATTAGCAAAAAGTATTGACAAGTGCTAAAAATGGGTATAATATATATGAAGTTAGCAAACAAGAATTAAGAGTGCTAAAACAAACTAACAATTATAAAGCTAAAGAGGTGAAAAAATTGTTAGACGATAGAAAGAAAAAAGTTTTACAAGCAATAGTAGAGGAATACATAAATACTGCAGAGCCAGTAAGTTCAAATGCCTTGACAACAAATCATGAACTTGATTGTAGTAGTGCAACAATAAGAAATGAAATGGCTGAATTAGAAAAAAATGGATATCTGGATAAGACACATACATCAAGTGGAAGAGTTCCGTCAGAAAAGGGATATAGATACTATGTTGATGAACTTTTAAATGACAAAGATATTAGCTTAGAAGAAATTAAATATATTAGTTCAAAATTAGAAACAAAGGTAAATGAAATCGAAGATTTAACAAAAATAACTGCGAATACGATTTCAGAAGTTACACATTATACTGCAGTTTCAATAGGCCCAAAAACATCTAATCAAATTATAGAAGATATTAAATTTGTTTTATTAGGTTCAAGGATGATGATAGCAGTAATTTTAACTGATACAGGTTTAATTAAAGAAACAATTATAAAATTTGATGAAGATGTGACACAAAAACAGATTGAAACAATGAATTATATGTTTAATAACAAACTAAAAGGACAACCAATAGAAACAATTGATAGACCATTGGAAGATTATTTGTATGATGAAATGACATATAGCGTGAATGTCATAAAACCAGTAATAGAGCAGTTGAAAAAAGTTATACAAGAAGATGAAAATATATATTTAGAAGGTGCAAATAAATCTTTTGATTTACCGGAATTTAATAGCTTAGAAGTAGCAAAAAACTTTGTTAATATATTAGATACAAAAGAAGTGGTTGCAGATATGCTAAATTCTGGTTTTGCAGAAGATATCAATGTGTATATTGGAGATGAAAACAAGCAAGAGGAATTGAAGGATTTTAGTGTTGTAACTTTTAAACATAAGGTTAATGGAAAGGATTTAGGTACTATTGGTATTATAGGTCCTAAGAGGATGGATTATTCAAAGGTTATTTCTGTTATGAAGTATATTAATAGGAAATTAAAAGAAATGTAAAAAGGTTGAAGAATAATTACAATTTTATCTGTGCGCAGTGGCGAATTTTATTTAAAACGCGGTTACATACAAAGAGTATGCGCCCTTGCCTTTTAAATAAAATTTTCCTTGCTAAAATTTAATTCTTCTCCAACCAGTTATAGCATAGATTATAAAATCGGGAAAGGTGGTACAAATGGCAGATAAGGAAAATTTAGAAAATGATGTTGAAAAAGAAGTAAACAAAGCAGAAAGAAATGAAGCAAAGAAAAATGATTCTAAAGAGGAAAAAAATAAAAATAAAGAAGTAGTTCCAAAACAAGATTATGATGAATTAGATGACAGATATAAAAGAATTTTAGCAGAATTTGAAAACTTTAAAAAGAGAAGTGCAAAAGAAAGAGAAGGATTGTACAATTCAATTCTTTCTGATGTAATAGAAGCGATTTTACCAGTAGTTGATAATTTGGAAAATGCAGCTAAAGTTGAGACAAAAGATGAAAGTTATAAACAAGGTGTAGAATTAGTGCTAAAACAATTTAAAGATGTTTTGACATCAAAAGGTATAGAGGAAATAAAGGCAGTTGGAGAAACTTTTGACCCAAGTTTGCATGAAGCAGTAAGTAGTGTTCAAGATGATACAAAAGGTGAAAAAGAAATTGTACAAGAGTATAGAAAAGGATATAAAATTGGAAATAGAGTAATTAGACATTCAATGGTTGTAGTAGCAAATTAAATAATTGAAAAGGGAGTAAATATGGAACTGATATTTGAAGTAATTTGGATAATTCTATCATTAATATTTTCTTTTCTAATTAATTTTGCATATGCTAAAATAAATAAGAAAAAAAGTTCGGTTGTTTCATATTTAATAATATTTGTAATATTATTAGTTTATGGATTTTTGGCAAATCAAGCTGGAAATATGACATCGGGATATGTAGAATTAGCGAAATAGAAAGGAAAAATATTATGATAATGTTAGAAACAACAATGATTTCAAGGTTAATATTACGAATTATTATTATGATTATTGTTTTAGGAATTACCAGTATTATAAATTACATATATTGTAGAAATACAAATAAGAAATTTACAATTGGACAGTTTATATTAATATTTTCAATAATATTACTTTGCAGTTTACCAATGTATTTTATATATGTTATGTAGAAAATCTTTAGATGTAATATATATCTTAGATAGATAAAAATAGTTATTAAATTTTAAAAATATAAATTATTAAATAGTAGCACAATACTAAACATCAGAAAATGCTATTGAAAAAAGTAAGTAGTGTTCAAGATGATACGGTAGTGTAAAGTAGTCTATGAAAAAATAGAATATGAAAACATTATCCAAAAAATGTAAAATAGTACATTGAAAAG
>CALXJZ010000065.1 GCA_944388745.1 uncultured Clostridia bacterium | reverse complement strand
GGAATAATGTGTTTTGCTTTAACCTTAGGAATATGTGTACAAGTGAGAACAGTGCAAGGTACAAATTCAACAGTAAGTCAAAATTATGAAGAAAACAACTTAAGAGCAGAAGTATTAAGATATAAAGAGAGATACGAAAATAGATATGAAGAATTGGAAAAAGCAGAAGCGGAATTAGAGAAAGTAAGACAAGAATCAACACAAAACAATGAGGATTTAGAAGCAAAAGAACAAGAAATACAACAAGGAAACAAGATGATAGGTCTAACTGAAGTAACAGGACCAGGTGTAATAATAACTTTAAGTGATAGTACAAGAGATGCGAGTTCAGTACTAAATGCAAGTGAGTTACTTGTTCATGATGGAGATGTGCTAAGTGTAATAAACGAATTAAAAAATGCAGGAGCAGAAGCAATATCAATAAATGACCAAAGATTAGTTCCAACAAGTAGTATAGTTTGCGGTGGAAATATAATAGAAATAAATGGAGAAAAAGTAGGAGCACCATTTGAAATTAAAGCAATAGGACTTCCAGAGCAATTAGCTGCTTTATCAAGACCAGGTGGATATTTAGAAATTTTGAAAAATGCAACTGTTGGTGTGGAATTGAAAAAGTCAAATAGTATTACAATTCCAAAATATACAGGCGTTATCACTTATGAATATGCAAAGACTGTTGATTAAAATTTAGGATAATAAATTCAAAATATTAGAGAAAGGAGGAATTCTTTTCTAAAGAGTAGAGAGAAGGTTTCGCAAAGCGAGATGTGACTTTAGTAAAGAAAATAATGGCTATGAAAAAAAAGCTAAACATCAAAAAAGGAAAAATAACAATGACAATTACAATTGGAATTGCATGTTTCGTACTAGTATTAGTTATGTTTATGCAATTTAAAATTGTAAATGAAACAGATATAACTTCAATAGAAAATATGAGAGAAACAGAACTTAGAACAGAGCTTGCTAATTGGAAATCAAGATATGATGAAACAAACGCACAATATGAAGAAGTTCAAAGTACAATTGAAGAATATAAACAAACAAAAGAGTCTAATGACGAAACAGAAAAATTGGTGGATGATGAGTTAGCAACAGTTAATATGAATTTAGGAAAAACTGATGTTGAAGGAGAAGGAATTGAGATTACATTAAGAGAAACAGACAATGACAGAATAACTCAAATAAATGCAGATGATCTACTTGTAATAGTAAATGCATTAAAATTAGCAGGAGCGGAAGCAATATCAATAAATGATGAAAGAATTATAAATATGACAGATATAGTTAATATAGATGCAAATACAGACAATTTATTTGTAAGAATTAATGGTCAAAGGATTTTGGCACCATATGTAATTAAAGCAATAGGAAATCAATCATATTTAGAAAGTGCTTTAGTTGGAAAAGGTGGATATGTTGATGAACTTAGAACAATTGGGCATGATGTAACAATAGAAAAAAAGGATAAGATAACTATATTAAAATATGATGACGAGATAACAACAAAATATATTCAATAATGAAAGTCAAGGAGGAAGAAAATGATATTTATAGCTATATTAATAGGATGTATATTAGGAGCTATTATAGGAATAAATGCTCCAATGGTTTCATATACATATTCAAGTTATTTAGCAATAGCGATTATTGCAGCACTAGATTCAGTATTTGGTGGAATTACATCTGTGATAAATAAAAATTTTGATTTAAAAATATTTATTACAGGATTTTTTGGAAATGCAATTTTATCAATTTTATTAACAATATTGGGTGAAAAGTTGAATGTAGATATATATTTAGCAGCAATAGTAGTTTTTGTTGGTAGAATGTTTACAAATTTAGCAATTATAAGAAGATACTATGTTGATAAATGGTCAGATAAATTTAAAAAATTTAAACAGCAAGAAGAAAAGGAAGAAAAAAATAAAGAAGAAAATGTAGTAGAATCTTAAGAGTATAAAGATATGCGACATGTTGTAAATAATCTAAAAATTAGAATATATGACCATGTCGTTTTTATATGTTTATCTTATTACAATTATATTACAAAAACATTACAAAAATATAACAAATCCTATTGACATTTGTCTAAAAATGTAATATATATACACTTAGGAAATTTAATACAAAATTGGAGGAATTAACTTGGCAATCGGAGATATCATTGTAGGTATTGACATAGGAACAAGTAAGGTTTGTACGGTTGTAGGAGAAGTAAATAACTTTGGTCAAATCGAGATTATATGTAATACCTCTTATAAATGTAGTGGACTAAAGAAAGGTAAAATAATAAATGAAGAAGATATAACATTAAGCATTGCAAAAACCATACAAGATGCCGAAGAAGAAACAAATTTAAAAATAAATTCAGCCTATGTAACAATTCCAGGAAAATATGTTACAATTGTACAAAATACAATTACAAAAGACGTAAAAGATAAATATGCTGGAATTTCAGTTAGAGATGTGCAAAATGCAATAATGCAAGTTAAAGATATAGATATACCAGAAGCAGAAACACTAATTGATATAGTACCAGATAAAATTGTATTAGATAATGGTGATGTAGTGGCTGACCCAGTAGGAAATTTGAGTTCAAGTTTTACAATTAGTGCCCAAGTAATATTAGCCCAAAAAGACTATGTAAGGCAATTGCATAATATATTCAAAAAAGCTGGATTAGAAATAGATGGAATTGTGCCAACTACATTAGCTGAAAGAAATTTAGTGTTAGATAAGAATGAATTGCATGATAATGTTATGATATTAGATATAGGTGCTGGAAATACAGATATAGGAGTTTTTGAAGGTTCAAGTTTTATATATACAAATTCAATTCCAGTAGGTGGAGACAATATCACAAATGATATTGCAGTAGTTTTAAATATATCAGAAGAAGAAGCTGATAAATTAAAAAGACAATATGGATTAGCTCTAAAATCTTATATTGACAACGATAATGATATAATATTAAATACATCAAAAGATGATAACAAAAATAGAATAATTAAAAGTTCAGAGTTAATAGAAATTATTGAAGCAAGAATTGAAGAAATCTTTTCAATAATAAATAAAGACATTACAAATCAAGGAATCAAGTCAAAAATCAATAATGTTGTTTTAACTGGACAAGGAATTGTTAATATAAGTAAAAGTGATGTTGCAGGAAAAATAAATCTAAATATACCTGTTAAAATATCAACTGGAAGAGCAATTAGTACAGTTAAATCTACATATAGAACAAGTTATGCTTTAGTTAGATATATAGCAGCAAGACCATTTGCCAAAACAGTTTCAAGTAGTATAGATACACAAAGTAATGAAAGTTTTATAAAAACAATATTAGAAAGAATTAAAGAATTTTTCTATTCATAATTTAAGTTATTAATTTTAAAAATATAAATAAAAATAAGGGAGGAAGAACTAAATGATGGATTACAATGATGATAGCAATATAACAATGATGGATGGAACAGCGACAATCAAAGTTATAGGTGTTGGAGGAGCAGGAAATAATGCTGTCAACAGAATGATTGATGCTGGAATTAAAGGAGTAGACTTCATTGCGGTAAATACAGATAGACAAGCATTACAAACTTCAAAGGCAAATACAAAAATTCAAATTGGTGAAAAAATCACAAGAGGATTAGGAGCAGGAGCAAATCCTGATATTGGAGCTCAATCAGCAGAAGAAAGTAAATCTGAAATAGCTGAAGTATTAAGAGGAGCAGATATGGTATTTGTTACAGCCGGAATGGGTGGAGGAACAGGTACAGGTGCTGCACCAGTAGTTGCTTCAACTGCAAAAGAAATGGGAATATTAACAATAGGTGTTGTTACAAAACCATTTACATTTGAAGGAAAGAAAAGACTTTCACAAGCTGAGCGTGGAATTGAAAGTTTAAAAGGAAAAGTGGATACATTAGTAGTAATACCAAATGATAAATTACTACAAATAATTGATAGAAAAACTTCAATTATAGAAGCTTTTAAAATGGCTGATGATATATTAAGACAAGGTGTTCAAGGTATATCAGATTTGATTGCTATTCCAGGTCTTGTAAACTTAGACTTTGCAGATGTTAAAACAATAATGTTAAATCAAGGAATGGCACATATGGGTGTTGGAAAAGCATCTGGAGAAAATAGAGCAGAAGACGCAGCAAAAGAAGCTATCCAAAGTCCATTACTAGAAACTTCTATTGAAGGTGCAAAAGGTGTAATAATTAATATTACAGGTGGTGAGGATTTAGGTTTACATGAAGTAAATACAGCTGCTGAACTTGTTCAACGCAGTGTAGACCCAGAAGCTAATATTATCTTTGGTACAGTTACAGACCCTAATATGACAGATGAAATTCAAATTACAGTTATTGCAACTGGTTTTGAAAAAACTGAACCAATTTCAAGTATTGGTGTTGATAATATTGTTTCTAAAACTTGGGAAAAGAAAATTAATACTATTCCTGTTAATAATGAAAGTAATTCATCACAAAATGATTTAGATATTCCTTCATTTTTGAGAAAGAATAGAAACAAAGGGTAAGAACGACAAAAAAACTATATAAAATTTATTCATTACTCGGCTAACATTACAGTATATATAAATTCTAAAAATTAGCAATTAGGCACCTCTCAAAGCGAGTTTGAGATTCTCCTACTTGCTAATTTAAGAATTTCTAATACACTTTCATTCGCATTCGTAATTTCATAAATTTTATATATTTTTTTGTCTTGAGATAAATATAAAAAATAGAACTAGCTAGCATTTAATCAAAAAAGAAAAAGTCGAAGTTTGTCGATTTTTTCTTTTTTTCGGCAATAAGAAAAGACAGCTTTTTTAATATGTAAGTAGTAAAATAGTCATGCAGGTGATTTGCATGACTATTTATATTGACGTAGTATTTTTAGAAAATTTAGTAATGAATTCAATAATATTGATAGCATCAGGAATTATATTAAAAAAGAAATTGAAATGGATAAGAATTTTACTTGCAAGTTCTTTAGGAGCTATTTATACAATTATAGGATATATATCAGTATTAGAAATCTACTCAAACTTGGTATTAAAGGTAATATTATCAATATTAATTATATATATAGCATTTAATCCACAAACAGTAAAACAATTGTGGAAAGACGTACTAATATTTTATTTAACATCTTTTGTATTTGGAGGAGTAGCTTTTGCTTTAATATATGTTGTGAAACCACAAGATATTTTAATGAAAAATGGATTGTTTTTAGGAACATATCCATTAAAAACAGTATTGTTAGCAGCAATAGTTGCATTTATTATACTAATTGCAGCATTTGCGATTGTTAAGACTAAATTTAGTAAAAAAGATATGTTTTGTGAAGTAGAAGTTGAATTAAATAATAAAAAGATTAAGACTAGAGCAATGATAGATACGGGAAATTTATTAAAAGAGCCAATTACAAATACACCTGTAATTGTATTGGAACACACCTTATTATATGAATGTGTACCAAAACAAATTTTAGATAATTTAGAAAGTATTTTAGGAGGTGAGCTAGTCAAAATACCGGAAGAAATAAGAAATGAATACATATCAAAATTGAAATTAATTCCATTTGCATCTTTAGGAAAGCAGAATGGAATGTTAGTGGGGATAAAAGCGGATAGTTTAAAAATTATACAAGATGACCAAGAAAAAGAAAATAAAAATGTTATTATAGGAATTTATAATAAATCTTTAACAAAAAGAGGTGAGTATAGGGCTTTGATTGGAATTGATTTAGTAATTTGAAAAATAATTACAATTTTGGCTACGTCAAACTTCATTTGAAATTTAATCAACGTACAAAAAGTACGCCTCATAAATTTCAAATTTGTTTTCCTTGCCAAAATTTAATTCTTTTCCAAATTAAGAAGCTAAAAGAAATATTCATTTGAAATTCGTACGAGAAAGGGATGAGATTCAATATGAAAATTAAAATATTAGAGTTGCTCAAAAATGGAATAAGTAGCGTTTGTGCAAAATACATAAATGACAAAAATGAAATAGAATATTTGCCAATATTTTATATTACAGGAAGTCAAACATTACCACCACCTTTACCACCAGAAGAAGAGCAAGAACTAATAGAGCAGCTATCAAAAGAAGATAATTTAGAAGTGAGGCAAAAGTTAGTAGAAAGAAATTTAAGATTAGTAGTGTATATAGCAAAAAAATTCGAAAATACAGGGATAGGTATAGAAGATTTAATATCAATTGGAACAATCGGTTTAATGAAAGGTGTTAATACTTTTAATTCGGATAAAAAAATCAAATTGGCTACATATGCTTCAAGGTGTATTGAAAACGAAATTTTAATGTTTTTGAGAAAAAATAATAAGATAAAAGGAGAGGTTTCAATTGATGAACCTTTAAATAAAGATGGCGATGGAAATGAGTTGCTTTTGTCAGATATTTTAGGAACTGAACCAGATGTGACTTCAAGAAATTTAGAGGATGAAGTGGATAGAACTTTGCTTCGTGCTTCAATTGCAAAATTGAATGATAGGGAAAAGAATATAATGGAAATGAGGTTTGGCTTCAAAACTGGTAAAGAAAAGACCCAAAAAGAAGTTGCAGATGAACTTCGGCATATCTCAAAGTTATATTTCAAGACTTGAAAAAAAGATTATTAATAAGATGAAGAGAGAGATTTCAAGCAAAATAGGGTAAAATTAACTTTAAAATGAATTTTGTAATTATTTCTTCGGTTTGCTACGTAGATTAATGCTTCTAAGATTTCAGCAAATGAGCCTCTCGTTACATATTCCACGCTTCCTCATTTACTGAAATCTAAGAAGCATTAAATCTACTTCACTGCACATTCGTCAACAAATTCAAAATTTATTTTAAAGTTAGAGATAAGAATAAAAGAATAAAAATGAAAATTATGAAATGAGTATAAAATTTACTCTTTTGGAAATACTTAAGATAAGTAATTCTAAAGGAGGTTTTTCTTTTGTTAAATAATAAGGTAGAAATATGTGGCGTAAACACTAGCAAATTAC
>CALXJZ010000064.1 GCA_944388745.1 uncultured Clostridia bacterium | reverse complement strand
AAACCTGCAACTACACCTAAAATAATTACACTAGCCATAACTAAATCTAATTTAAAAACTTGCCCACCATAAACTATTAAATAACCAAGACCTGCTTTTGATACCAAAAACTCACCTGAGATTACACCAACTAAAGATAATCCAATATTTACTTTTAATGAATTTATAAAAGTTGAAATATTGGCAGGTATAACTATTTTAGTAAGTATTTGAAATTTGCTTGCATTAAAAGTTTTTGCCATTTTAATTACTTCTTTATCAGTCTTTAAAAATCCATTCAAATTTTCAAGTATTGTTACAACTAATGAAATTGCAACTGCCATTACAATTATTGCTGGTGTCCCTGCTCCTACCCATATTATTATAACTGGTCCGTAATGCAACCTTTGGCAAGCTATTTAATACTACTAAATATGGCTCAAAAACTTTTGACAAGAAATCTGACCACCATAATAATATAGCAATCCCAATTCCTAATATAGTTCCAATTGAAAATCCAACAATTGTCTCATATACTGTTACCCAAATATGTTTCATTAAATCTTCTGAACCTAAATTTATCAATGTATTCCATATTCTACTTGGCTGGCTCATCATAAAACTATCTATTATTCCTTTGTTAGCTAGTATTTCCCAGATTCCTAAAAAAGCAATTAAGATAAATATTTGAGTAAATAAAACAAGTACTTTATTTTTCTTTTTTCTTTTAATATATTCTTTTCTTTCTTTTGATTGTATAACTAATTGTTTATTCATCTACACCCAACTCCTTCCATAATGTATTAAAATATTTACTGAATTTTGGGCTTTCTCTACAATTTATAGGATTCCTGTTTTCAATTTCAAAATCTATCTTAATTATATCTTTTACTGTCCCCGGTCTTTTTGTTAAAACTAATACTTTATCTGACATACTAATTGCTT
This sequence comes from uncultured Clostridia bacterium, assembly GCA_944388745.1. Taxonomy (GTDB): domain Bacteria; phylum Bacillota; class Clostridia; order TANB77; family CAG-508; genus CAG-269. The sequence goes on along the minus strand of CALXJZ010000064.1, from coordinate 6,340 downwards.
CTGAAATATCATGTGTTACTATAATTGCTGTTATTCCTTCTTTTCTTAAAATATGATAAATATCATTTGTTACCATTATTCTTGTTTGATAATCTAATGCTGAAAAAGCTTCATCTAATAGCAATATCTTAGGCTTTACTGCAAGTGTTCTAATCAAAGCAACTCTTTGCCTCATTCCACCTGATAATTCTGATGGATATTTATCTTTAAAATCATATAAATTATATTTTTTTAACAAACTCTCTACATATTCTCTGCTTTCATTATTTAATTTTCCTTTTACTTCTAATCCAAACACACAATTACTAAAGATTGTTCTCCATTCTAATAAACAATCTTTTTGTAGCATATATCCAATTTTATCTGATATTCCTTCTATTCTTTCTCCCTCTATGTAGATTTCTCCTTTTGACTTTTTTTCAAGTCCTGCTATTATTGACAAAAGTGTTGATTTTCCACATCCGCTTGGACCAATTATACTGATAAATTCTCCTCGTTTTACTCTGAAATTGACATTATCTATTGCTAAAACTTCTCCTTTTTCACCTTGATATTTTTTACTTATTTCTTTTACTTCTAATATTTTTTCCATTGTTATCAACCAAACCTTTCTTACTCTATATTATGTAAAACAATATAAAAAGTTACCTTGTATGAATTGTTTGGTTATAAAACTTATTTTGCTTCTAGTTTTTTTAATTCTTCATTTGTAACATTAGTTATTTTTTTCATAACATCTTCGTCCAATCCTAGCTTTAATATTTGGCTCGCAATATTTTGTATTGCTTCTCTTCCACTTCTTTTGCCTTCTCTTATACCTCTTTTTTCAAATTGCTTCATCCTTTTCTTATCACCAGCTTTGATTCTTTCTGCTAATGTTGCCATATTACCACCCACTTTCTCATTTATTAAATTTAATAATTCATTTTGCTCATCATACTCTAAAACATTTCCAAATAGATACACAATCATATCTGTTAATTTTTCTAACTTTACCATATCATTTTCTATTTTTATTATGGATTTCACGTTTTCTACAAAATCTTTCGTATTTTTTGATTTCTCTAATATCATGCCATATCCAAACATTGTCTTTTTTTCTAACAATTCTTCTATGTTATATTCATTTACATCAATAAAGTTATATCCAAAATCTATTCTATATTTTTCATATGTAGTTACTTTTATCTGTTGATATTTAATGTTTTTTGGAACATTCCACTTAACTTGTCCAGTATATATCACTATTGGCACTACTGTTGGATATTTAGATATTTTATTAATTCTCTTTCCTTTTTTCCATTCTTGCACAATATCCATACTATAATCTAATACCCTAAATGGAATATTATAATCAACTGTTGATTGGTGCTCTAATAAAAAATATAAATCTTTATCTTTCAATTTATATACTATATCTGCTTCTTGTGACTTATATTTTTTAGTAACAAAACTATTTGTACATTTTTGCAGATTAGTAGCTTCTACCTTCTCATTTGGTCTAAAAAATTGATTGACCAGTCCTGCAACTTCTTTTTTATCTTTTAATATATCTTTTATAAGTTTATCATGTGATTTATTTGTTCTTTCATTATTATTCTTTTTATTATTAACTTTTAAATTATACTGCACTCCATCTTCAGCTAAACCTGTTATATCTTCCCTTCTTAAATTATGGATACACCTTATATAATCGCTATAGGTAAAAACTTTCAATCGCAATCCTCCTTTATTATACTTTCGTTTTATTTATATGTCAATATATATTTTAGAGTAAATTTGTTGAAATTTTAGAATTTAAATTTTGAAAAAATTTTCTTGATATAAACTCTTTTGATTTACGATAATATATTACCATAATTTGGGAATAATTGCAAGTATTTCTGAAAACTTTTTTGAGTCAGTTAGGGACGTGCCAAAACGTTTCATTTTGCAACGATTTGGCACGTCCCTAATTGACTCATTTATCAAAATAACTACTAATTTCTTCTAATCCTTCAAATTCTTTTTGCCTAAATATATCATAGACGACAATTGATACTGAATTAGATAAGTTTAATGACCTTAATGTTGGTCTCATTGGTATTCTTATAGTTTTATCAATGTATTTTAATAATACATCTTCTGGTAAACCTTTTGTTTCTTTTCCGAATAAAACAAATACTTCGTCCATCTCTTTATATTTTGGTTCTGAATATACATGTTTTCCTTTTGTTGTAACAAAAAACATATTATTTTCTTCTGGTTTATATTTTTCTAAGAATGCTTTAAAACTATCATGTTCTTCTATGTCTAATTTATCCCAATAGTCTAAACCTGCTCTTTTTACTGCTTTTTCCGAAATACTAAATCCTAATGGATATACTAAGTGGAGTTTTGCTCCTACTGCTGCACATGTTCTTGCTATGTTTCCAGTGTTTTGTGGTATTTCTGGTTCTACTAATACTACGTTTAATTTCATTTTTATCACCTTTCTTTTAATAGCAAATTTATCATATTTTGTTAAGAAAGTAAAGTTTTTAAATGTCATTGTGCAAACTCTTATCTTATTTACACACAATCTTCTTATTATCTAAATTTTTCTAAACATTTCTCTGTGTATTTTCTATCTAAAGTATAAAAACTATTTATACTAGACATTAATGAATATAAACTTGTTTTTTCTTTTTGGAATAAATAATATTTCTTTTTTATTTTTCCTTTTATTCTTCTATAATTTGCATAGTTTTTATTATTTTTTCTACCTAAAAAAATAAAATTTTCATTATTTGAGTATATTCTTGTTTTCTTATTTAGCTCTAATTTTTCTTTTTTCAAAAAATCTTGTAAGCTTATCAAACATTCTTGTAGATATTTCTTTGATTCATGAAATAGCAAGAAATCATCTTGATATCTCACGTAATATTTAATTTTTAAAATTTCTTTTATACTATTCAAAAAATCTTCAACTTTTTTTGCTAATTTTTCATAATCTTCTTTTCTTATTGTGTATCTGTTTGTTACTTTACCATATACATTCTTTTTACATTCATTACAATCTGTATTTTTCCTTGTTTCTTCTATCTCATCTCCATTTAATTCCAGTATTATGTCATAACTTTTATTTTTAAATTTATATCGTCCATTTTCTACTTCATCATATATTATTATTCCCAAATTTTTATCCTTTAATCGTTTTTTTATTTCTTCTAAATTATCTCTAACATATGATACTGGAAATCCTACTTTGCACAATCCTTTTGCAAAACAACTTCTTTTTAATCCTAATGTATATTCTAGTATTATTGCATCTCTTCCTATACTGTTAAAAAATGCTCCTGCTTTTATCATTATTATTTTATTTGGATTTAAACTTTGCAAGCTTTCAATAAATTCGCAAAATTTCATTTCTCACCTCTTTTCCTAAAGCAAAAAAACGAGCACCCGATTTTTATTTCGAGCACCCGATTTTTATTTCGAGCACAACATAAATCATACATTGCATGCATATTTTATGTTGTTCATTTCAAGTGTCTACGCCTCTTGAAATGTTTTTTTACTTTTATTTTTAATTTTTAATAAAGCTTTATTATGATACTATATTAACATTAGTTTTATATTTTTGCAAGTATTTTTTTAAAATATTTTAGGTCTGTCCCTTTTGATATCATTTTGAAACGTTTTGACCCGTCCCCAACTGTCTCACATATTCATATAAAATAATGCCTGTTGCAACTGATGCATTTAAACTTTCTGTCTTTCCAAGCATTGGGATTTTTACCTTTTTGTCTGCTAAATTTTGTATTTTTTCTGAAACACCATTTGCTTCATTTCCTATTACAATTACATCTTTTTTATATTCTACATCATAAATACTATTTTCTGTTTGTAATGATGTAATTACAATACTAAATTTATGTTTCTTGATTTCTTTTAAAGTTTTTTCTAAATCTTCACATTCTATTACTTTTACTCTAAAAATTGCTCCCATTGTTGAACGTACTACTTTTGGATTATAGCAATCTGCTGTATCTTTTGATACTAGGATTTGTATTAGTCCAACACTATCAACAGTTCTAAGAATTGTTCCTAGATTTCCTGGGTCTTGTATTCCATCTAATGCAACAATTATTTCTTGATTATAATCTATGTTTTGTTCATTACTTTCTTTTTCAATTATTGCTAATATTCCTTGAGGTGTTTTTACTTCAGTTATATATTCAAATATTTTTTTAGTTACATATATACAATCATATTTTGCTATTTCATACATTAAATCTTGTGAAATTGTTTCTGTTCTTTCACATTCATCACATACTATTATTTGTTTTATTTTTGCTTTTTCTTGTATTGCTTCTTTTATAAGTTTTACTCCTTCTATTAGATATTCTCCACTTATATCTCTTTCTTTTTTGTCTTTTAATTTTTTTATGTGCTTTATTAATTCATTTTCTTTACTTGATATTACTTGCATAAATGCCTCCACTTTATCAAAAAAATTAATTTTATAATTTCTCTATTTCTTCTTTTGTCAAATTGGTTATTTTAATAATCGTATTTATATCAATACCTTCTTCTTTCATCTTTTTAGCATTTTCTTTATTTTTCTGCTCAAATCCTTCATTAAATCCTTTAGTATGCCCATCGATAAAACCGTCATTTTTGCCCTCATTATAACTAGCTGTTCTTGCTGATTTTTCATCTAATATTGCTTTTTCTCTTAATTCTGCTAATCTTCTTACTGTCTCATCTTCACTCATTATATTTAGTTTTTCTTTCGCCTTTTTTATATTTTTATTTTTCTCCATATAATGTATCACCTCTTTACTTTCTGGATTTTCTAAAAAACTTAACCATTCTATTAGTTTTTTATCCTTTCCATTGGCTTTACCTTTTTTTATTTTTGGTAATTCAATTATATGTATTTCAAAGTCTTCTGTCAATATCTTTTTTCTTTCATGTTCCTCTATTATCTTCCATTTACTATGAAAGCATATATCTTTTAGTTCTTCGATTTCATAATCTGCTATTAATACACATATTGTTCGTTTTAAATTTGTATAATCTTTTCCCTTTTGTAGTTCTAGTATGTACTTTTTAGCCCAATAATATAATATTCTTTTTATAGAATTTTTATTGTCTAGAATTTGCATTTCTATATTACAATATTCATTATTATTTATTTTTGCAAGTACATCTACTATTCCCATTTTATCTTCCAATGACCTTCTTCTTAATACTATATTTTGATTTAAATCTATTTCATTAATTTGCTCATCTAATATAGTACTTAGTAAATCTTTTGTTATTTCTTCACTTCCTACTTCTCCAAATAGAATTTGGAAAACCACATCAAGTTTTGGAGAAAGTATAGTTCTTTTTTCATCTTTAAATTGACTAATTTGTTCTTTTGCCATAGGCATTCCTCCTTTAAATTTTTACAATTTAAATTCGATATATTAATTTCTGTATATTAATAGTTAAAAACTTGAATAAATCTGATTTTAATTGTACCGATAAAAATTAAAAAGGAATATTTGGAGACAAAATATGGATTAATAAAATTTTAGTGAAAGGTGTTTTCATATTAAAATTATTTATATCTTATTTGGAATTTTTAAGATTTAATAAATGAGATTAATATATGAATTTAAATTATTACCATATTTTACCAGATTTAATTGTGGTTGGCAATACATTTTTTACTAATTCACAAAACTTTCACAATTCAAAGTTAATATAAAAAACCTCATGCTTAATATATTTATCACTTCTAAATATCATAATTATATCGTGCATGAGGTTTTATATTTTTGTTTTTAGAGATTCTTAGGTCCGTCCCCTAGTCCCTGTTTTTAGGGATTTTTAGGACCGTCCCTCAATCCCTGTCCCCAAATCCCTTCAAAAATTCTGTTGTATCGTTTAAAATTTGTCTTTCATTATCTGTTCCAATTTCTAAAGTAATCATTGGTTTTATTCCTGCTGAGAATTTAATTCTATTGCCGTATTTTTTAATTAAATTATTTATATCTATCTCCATTTTACTTGATTCAAATGTAAATACAACTGCTGTTTTTTTGCTCATTATTTTGCTAATATTTAAGTCTTTGGCTAGATATTTAATTCGTGCAATGTCTATTAAGTTTTCTAATTCTTCTGGCATATTTCCAAATCTATCTATTATTTCATCAATTACATTTTGTATGTCTTCTTCATTTTTACATAGTGCAATGTTTTGATATACTTCAATTTTTTGGTTAGAATCTTCAATATATGTTTCTGGAATATAGCTTGTTACATTTAAGTCTATTTGTATATCTACTTCTGGTTTTACTTCTATTCCTTTCATTTCTTTTACTAC
>CALXJZ010000063.1 GCA_944388745.1 uncultured Clostridia bacterium | reverse complement strand
GAAAGGATGAATAAAAATGGGAAAAATTATAGGAATTGACTTAGGAACAACAAACTCATGTGTAGCAGTTATGGAAGGTGGAGAGCCAGTAGTAATACCAAATGCAGAAGGAAATAGAACAACACCATCAGTTGTTGCATTTTCAAAAAATGGTGAAAGACTAGTTGGACAAATTGCAAAACGTCAAGCAGTTACAAACCCAGAAAATACTGTTATATCAATAAAAAGAAAAATGGGAACTAATGAAAAAGTAGATATAGAAGGTGACAAGTTTACACCACAAGAAATTTCAGCAATGATTTTACAAAAATTAAAAGCAGACGCAGAAAACTATTTAGGACAAAAAGTAACACAAGCAGTTATTACAGTACCTGCATACTTTAGTGACAGCCAAAGACAAGCAACAAAAGATGCTGGTAAAATAGCTGGACTTGAAGTTCTAAGAATTATAAATGAACCAACAGCAGCAGCACTTGCTTATGGAATGGATAAAGAACAAGACCAAAAAATATTAATTTATGACTTAGGTGGAGGAACATTTGATGTATCTATCCTAGATATTGGTGATGGAGTATTTGAAGTTTTAGCTACAAATGGTAATACACACTTAGGTGGAGATGACTTTGATAACGCAATTATTGATTATTTAGCAGATGAATTCAAAAAATCAAATGGAATCGACTTAAAAACAGATAAAATGGCAATGCAAAGATTAAAAGAAGCAGCTGAAAAAGCAAAAATTGAATTATCAGGAGTTCAACAAACACAAATTAATCTACCATTTATTACAGCTGACGCAACAGGGCCAAAACACTTAGATGTTACATTAACAAGAGCTAAATTTGAAGAATTAATTCATGATTTAGTAGAAGCAACTGCAGGACCAGTAAACCAAGCTTTAAAAGATGCAGGATTATCAGCAAATGATATTCATAAAGTATTATTAGTTGGAGGTTCTACAAGAGTTCCAGCAGTACAAGAAGTTGTTAAAAGAATAACAGGAAAAGAACCAGATAAAGGAATAAACCCAGATGAATGTGTTGCAATCGGTGCAGCAATTCAAGGTGGAGTTTTATCAGGAGATGTTAAAGACTTAGTATTATTAGATGTAACACCATTATCATTAGGTATTGAAACATATGGTGGAGTATTTACAAAATTAATTGAAAGAAATACAACAATACCAACTAAAAAATCACAAATATTCTCAACAGCAGCAGATGGTCAAACATCAGTTGAAGTTCACGTATTACAAGGTGAAAGAGAAATGGCTGCATATAACAAAACATTAGGAAGATTCCAATTAACAGGAATTCCAGCAGCACCAAGAGGAGTACCTCAAATTGAAGTAACATTTGATATAGATGCAAACGGAATTGTTCACGTATCTGCAAAAGATATGGCAACAGGAAATGAACAAAATGTTTCAATCACAGCTTCAACTAACCTTACAGATGAAGATATAGATAAAGCTGTAAAAGATGCTGAAGCACATGCAGAAGAAGATAAAAAGAGAAAAGAAGAAATCGAAGTTAAAAATAATGCTGAAAGTTTAATCTATAACAGTGAAAAAACTTTAAAAGACTTAGGAGATAAAATAAGTGGAGAAGAAAAAGCAAAAGTTGAAACTGAAATAGATAATACTAAAAAAGCATTAGAAACAAACGATACTGCAAAAATCAAAGAAGCAACAGAAAAACTAACAAAAGTATTCTATGATATGTCAGAACAATTATATAAAAATGCAAATCCAAATGGTGCTCAAGGAGCAGGAGTTGACCCAAATGCAGCAAATGGTGCACAAGCTGATAATAATGGAACAGCAGGAAATGACGGAAATGTATATGATGCAGATTATAAAGTAGAAGATGACGGAGATAAAAAATAGAATAAGACTAAAAGTGAGGTTGGAGGCATAATGCAAAGTTCCAGCCTCAAAAAAATGATATTGTACAAAAAAGGAGCAATAAATGTCAAGTAAAGATTTAAGTATATCAGAAATGCAAAAAATGCAACTTGATTTATATGAGAAAAATAAAGAAAAATGGGGCGAAATGAAGCCAAATGATGCTAAAAGTCACATGTTATATATGATAGAAGAAATTGGAGAATGTATTTCAATAATAAAGAAAAAAGGAATAGCTTCAATAATGGAAAATCAAGATGTTAGAAGTAGATTTCTAGAAGAAATAACTGATGTACAAAATTATTATATAGAAATTTTAAATAGATTGAAAATAACTCCTGAAGAATATTCAAATGCTTATATAGAAAAGCATAATATTAATATGAAAAGGAATTATGAAAAAGATAATAAGGAAAAATATAATACGAAGACATTTTAGAGGAGGAAGTAATGGCAGCAAAAAGAGATTATTATGAAGTTTTAGGAGTAAATAAAAATGCAACTGATGAAGAATTAAAAAAAGCATATCGTAAACTTGCAAAAAAATATCATCCAGATGCAAATCCAGATAACAAAAAAGAAGCAGAGGAAAAATTCAAAGAAGTAAATGAAGCCTATGAAACATTATCTGACCCACAAAAAAGAAGAATGTATGACCAATTTGGACCTGATGGACCACAAGGATTTGGTGGTGGTAGCGGTCAAGGACCATTTGGTCAAGGTGGATATTATTCATATAGTAGTTCAGGATTTAATGGATTTGATGATTTTGGAGATTTAGGAGATATATTTTCTTCATTTTTTGGTGGAGGTTTTGGTGGTAGAAGTTCTAGTAGAAAACAAAACGGACCAAGAAAAGGTGCAGATTTAAATTTAAGAATGGAAATCACTTTTGAGCAAGCATTTTCAGGAGTAGAAAAAGAAATAACTGTAACAAGAAATGAAACATGTGATAATTGTCATGGTACAGGAGCAAAGCCAGGTACATCAGTTACAAAATGTACAACATGTAATGGTACAGGTCAAGTTACTCAAGTTCAAAATACAATACTTGGACAAATGCAAACCAGAAGAACTTGTACAGTTTGTCATGGTACAGGTGAAATAATAAAAGAACCTTGCGAAGTTTGTCATGGTAATGGTACAGTACGTAAACAACCAAGAATTAAAGTAAAAATACCAGCAGGTATAGATGATAATCAAACAGTAGTATTAAGAGGAGAAGGCGAACCAGGAGAAAAAGGCGGACCAAAAGGTGATTTATATATTACAGTTAGAATAAAGAAACATAGTATCTTTACAAGAAGTGGAAACAATGTTATGTGTGAAGTGCCAATTACAATTACACAAGCTACATTAGGTGCAGATTTAGAGATACCTATGGTAGATGGAACAAAAGTAGTTTACAAAATACCAGATGGAACTCAAACAGGAACTAAGTTTGTAATTAGAAATAAAGGGTTTAAATCTGTAAATTCAAGCAGTACAGGAGATTTTGTATTTACTGTTAAGGTACAAACTCCAAAGAAACTAACAAAAGAACAACGTGAATTGTTAGTTCAATTGGCTAAGACTATGAATGAACAGCCTCCAATTAAGAAACGTGGATTTTTTGGATAAAAAATGTTTTTATTTGAATAAGTTTTAGTAAGAAAGTTAGTAAATTTCAGTCTAATAGAGGATAAGACTGCAGATTACTAACTTTTTTATTTCAAAAATGTATATTTTTAATAAAAACAATGGAAAATATTGTAATTTACAAAATTATATGTTAGAATATAGATGTTTCAATTCATATTTTAAATCAAATAATTTTTTCGATAAAATTCAAAAAAATAAAAACAAAGAAAAAGTAAGAAAGGAGGAGAAAACAGGAGAATAATTAATAAAATCAATAAATTTACTATAAAATAAAAGTTGATTTATAAAACAAATCAACTTAAAATAGGAGGTGAAGAGAACTGAAAATATTTACATACAATGATTATTTACAATGAAGATATAATTAAGTTTATTTACAATAAAAAGTTAGGCAAAAATTACACTGATAAATTAATAAAAGAAATAGCAAAAAAATCACCAAAAAAGAAAGGAGAGAATGATATGATATTAGAAATGATTGAAAATGAAAATAAGGCTCTAATAAGAAAAGGTAGAAGAGAAGGAAGAAGAGAAACTTTAAAATATATAGCTAAAAAAATGCTAAATGAAAAAGTGGATATTGATTTTATAATGAGAATTACAGGATTATCAAAAGAACAAATTTTAAAATAAAATTAAGGAAAGAGTTTACGTTTAATAAAGAAGTAGCTCCAAAAGATTTAATTAAATTTTAATCTTTTGGAGTATTTTATAAAGTTGATAAGTTTCAAACAGTACAATTTACAAATTTTCCAAACTTTCCAAAGCAAGAGTAATCATTTTATTAAGACCAGTTTCACGCTCTTCAGCAGTTGCAGAAGCCTTTTTACTACTAGAATTTGCAACATCGACAACTGACATTAAACAAGCAGCTTTCTTATCTAAATACTTAGCAACATAAAATAATGAGAAAGCCTCCATTTCAGCAGCAATTGGATTAATATCTTTAGGTATTCTGTTAAGAAATTTATCGAAATCTTCCATATATACATCAAAGAAATCTGTACAAACTGTATTGCCAATTGTAATAGGTATTGCATTTTTCTCAGATGCAAGTTTTATTGCATTATTTAAATCATTATTTGAATTAACAACATGGCATACTTCATTATTTAGTGCCAATGCAAAATTTGATTCACTATATACTTTATCTGCAAGAATAATATCAAATAATTTTAATTCTGGTTTATATGCTCCACAAGAGCCAATTCTAATTATATTTTCAACATCATAAAACTTATATAATTCGTAACAATAAATTCCCATACTTGGTATACCCATTCCGGAAGCCATTACAGTAACTTCGTTTCCTTTGTAAGTTCCAGTATATGCAAAAATCCCTCTAACTTGGTTTACTAATTTTGCATTTTCTAAAAAGTTCTCTGCTATATATTTTGCTCTAAGTGGATCTCCTGGTATTATTACAGTTTTTGCTATTTCTCCTAATTTTGCTTCATTATGTGGTGTTGGCATTAAAATTCCTCCTTTATAATTTTATTAACAATATTTTATTTATATTGTTAGTATACCACAAAAATTTAAAAATACAAATTGAATTTAATATGCACAAAATTTTGAATATTTTTATCTAAGCTATTGTAAAACATCAAAAAAAGTGATAAACTATTAGTAGATTTAAAAAAAACCAAACTTTTCGGGTTTGAATTTTTTAAATCTTTTTTGTTTTTTTGGAATAGGAGGGAAAAATGAACACAAAGTACATATTTGTAACAGGAGGAGTAGTATCAGGACTAGGAAAAGGAATAACAGCGGCATCATTAGGAAGGTTACTAAAAAATAGGGGGTATAAAGTAACAATACAAAAATTCGACCCATATATCAATGTAGATCCGGGAACAATGAATCCATATGAACATGGAGAAGTATTTGTAACAGATGACGGAGCAGAAACAGACTTAGACTTAGGGCATTATGAAAGATTTATAGACGAAAATCTAACACATAACTCAAGCGTCACAATGGGAAAAATATATCAAAGTGTAATTGAAAAAGAAAGAAGAGGAGATTATTTAGGAAAAACAGTACAAGTAATCCCACATATTACAAATGAAATAAAAGAAAAAATATATGGATTTGAAGAAACAGATACAGATATTGTAATAACAGAAGTTGGTGGAACAGTAGGAGATATTGAAGGATTATCAATTATTGAAGCAATTAGACAAGTTGGTCTTGAAAAAAATCCGGAAGATGTTTTATATATACATGTAACATTATTACCATATATCTTTGGTTCAAATGAGATAAAATCTAAACCAACACAACATTCTGTAAAGGAATTGCAAAGTTTGGGTATAAAACCTAATATTTTAGTTTGTAGAACAGAACAAGATATACCAGAAAATATTAGAGAAAAATTATCATTATTTTGTAATGTTAGAAAAACAAGCGTAATCCAAAATAAAACAGCAGATTGTCTGTATGCAGTACCTTTAATGCTTGAAAAAGAAGGATTAGCAAGAGAAGTATGTAATCATTTGAAATTAGATAATTATATTCCAGATAACTCACAATGGGAAAAAATGATAGAAGATATTAGAAGTATAGATGATAGTAAGGTTGTTACAATTGGATTAGTAGGAAAATATGTAAAACTAGAAGATTCATATATTTCTGTTATAGAAAGTCTATATCATGCAGGATTTGCAAATCATGTTAAGGTAAAAGTAAAATTAATTGACTCTGAAAAAATAACAAGAGATAATGTAAAAGAACAATTACAGGGAATTGATGGAGTTGTAATACCAGGTGGTTTTGGTGATAGGGGAATTAATGGTATGATAGAAACTGTTAAATATGTAAGAGAAAATAAAATTCCATTTTTAGGAATATGTTTAGGGATGCAAATGGCAGTTGTAGAATTTGCAAGAGATGTTTTGGGTATTAAAGATGCAGATTCAGAAGAATTTAATAAAGAAACTCCAAATCAAGTTATTCATATAATGGAAGAACAAAAAGAAATTAAGAAAAAGGGTGGAACAATGCGTTTAGGAGCATATCCATGTATAATAAAAGATAACACTTTAGCAAAAGAAATTTATGGAAAAGAAGAAATTTCAGAAAGACATAGACACCGTTATGAATTTAATAATGATTATAGAGAACAAATAGAAAAAGCAGGAATGAAAATTTCTGGAACATCACCTGATGGATTATTAGTTGAGATGGTAGAATTAGATAAAAAAACACATCCATATTTTATAGCAGGGCAATTCCACCCAGAATTAAAATCAAGACCAAATAAGCCAGCACCATTATTTGTAGGATTAGTGAAAGCATGTCGCATTGGGGACGTTTCTTAATGAGACATTTTGTCCGTTTTGGGACAGATGTTCTAAAAAATAGTTTGTTCAGGAATAATTTATGCAATTATAAAAAGCCACTTTATTGTGGCTTTAGCATATTTATAAAATCTTATTTTTTATCATTTTCTTTTTTGTCAGTTACAACTTCTTTCATAGCTCCTAATGCTCCTAAAGCACTTGTTGCTTCAAAAGGAATAAATACTTTATTTGCATCACCCTTAGCAACTTCCTCTAAGGCTTCTAGAGATTTTAATTGAACTAATTTATCATCAGGGTTAGCTTTCTTGATAGCATCATAAACCATTTGAATTTCTTTAGCTTTAGCTTCTGCTACTTCTCTAATGGCTTGAGCCTCACCAGTAGCTCTTCTTATTTGAGCTTCTTTATCAGCTTCAGCTTCTAAAATAGCAGCTTGTTTTTTACCTTCTGCAATAGTGATTGCTGATTGTCTTTGAGCTTCAGATTCTAGAATCATAGCTCTTTTATTTCTTTCTGCATTCATTTCTTTTTCCATTGCATCTCTGATGTCTGCAGGTGGTGTGATGTCTTTGATTTCAACTCTGTCTATTTTACATCCCCATCTATCAGTTGCTTCGTCTAATACAACTCTTAATTGATTATTAATACCATCTCTTGAACTAAATGTTTCATCTAAGTCCATTTTACCAATGATATCACGAATTGTTGTGATAGCTAAGTATTCGATACCTTTTTTCAAACTTTGAATTTCATAAACTGCTTTTGCTGGATCTGTTATTTGATAGAAAACAACAGTATCTATTGTAATTGTAACATTATCTTTAGTAATAACTCCTTGAGGTGGTACGTCCATTGTTTGTTGTTTTAAGCTAACTACACTTCTAACATGATCTAAAAATGGAATTATAATTGTAAGACCAGCATCAGCTACTTTATAGAATTTACCTAATCTTTCAATTATATATACCTCAGATTGTTTAAC
>CALXJZ010000062.1 GCA_944388745.1 uncultured Clostridia bacterium | reverse complement strand
GCTACTTCTGTTTTACCATATCCAACATCACCACATAAAAGTCTATCCATTGGTCTAGGACTTTCCATATCTTTTTTTACTTCTTCTATACATCTTAATTGGTCATCTGTTTCTTGATATGGAAATTTTGCTTCAAATTCATTTTGCCATTCTGTATCTTTACTAAACTGGAATCCTTGTGATTTTTCTCTTTTTGCATATAACTCTATTAATTCTCTCGCTATTTCTCTTAAATTTTTCTTTACCCTTGCTTTAGTATTTTCCCAGTCTTTGCTTCCTAATCTATTCAATTTAGGATTTATTTTGTCTCCACCAATGTATTTCCTAATTGAATCCATTTGGTTTGTTGGAACATACAAAATATCGTCATTTTGATATTTAATTTTAATATAGTCTTTTATTGTATTATCCGCTTTTATTGTATTTACACCAATATATATACCAATACCATAACTTCTGTGTACTACATAATCTCCCACTTTTAGGTCTGCAAATACTACTTTTTCTCCTTCTTTGAAGGCTTGATGTGTTACTTTTCTTTTTCTCTTTCCTCCATCTATTAATTCATTCGCTGAAATTACTATTTGATTAGTATCTGCATTTTCAAATCCTGCAGATAGTTTTCCCAAACTTATTGTTACTATGCTTTCTACATTTTTTACTATTATTGTTTGGTTTAGTTTTTCTTCATATTTGCATATTATTTCTTCTTGTTCTAACAACTTTTGAAGTTTCTTAGCTTTTTCTTTTGTATCAACTAATACATATATTTTCTTTTTCAAACTTATCCATGTTTTTATATCTTTGATAAATTGCTCTATTTCGCTTCTATAATAGTTTATTTCTCTATAATCAAATTTATATTTCTCAATATTTGATACATTTTCATTATCTTCTTTTTCTAAGTATATTACTTGTTTTTCTTCTAGTTTTTGCTCAATATCTTCATAACTATTTAAACTCTCTAATGCTTGTGGCACGATTTTTTCTTTTTCTATTAAGGCCTTTATTAAGTTCTCATTATCATTTATTATATTTTTTGCTCTTTGTTCTATTTTTCTTTTTTCATCTAATATAACACAATAGTTTTTATTTAAATACTCTAGTATTGTGGCTTGATTTTCATAAAAGCAATTAAAATATTTATCAATTTTGCTGATATAGTTTCCTGCTTTTATTTGTTCTATATCTTCTTCTAATATTTCTTTTGGATATTCTTTTCCTTCTAAATTTCTAATTTTTTTGCATATTTCATCAATTGGTTTTTCTAAAATATATTCATGAGCTGGATATATTTTTGCTTTTTCTAAAGTGTTTATTGACCTTTGGCTTGTTATATTAAAGTTTCTAATTGAATCAACTTCATCTCCCCAAAATTCAACCCTTACCCCAACATTTTCTGTTACCGAAATATCTAATATTCCACCTCTAACACTAAATTGTCCTTTTCCTTCGATTAAGTCATATCTTGAATATCCTAACTTAACTAGTCTTTGCTTTATTTCTTCTAAATTATATGTTTCACCAATTTTGAATTCAATTTCATTTTTATACAATGTTTCCTTAGCTGGAATATTTTGAATAACTGCTTCAATTGTTGTAACTACTATTAAGTTTTTCTTTGATATGATTTTATCTAATGTTTCTATTCTTTCATATGGTAAGTCTTTACTTTCTGCGATATAGTCATATGTAACTATTTCTTTTTTTGGAAATAATACTACTTTATCTGTGAAGTATTTAATATCTTCATATATTTTTTTTGCTTGTATTTCGTTATATGTTATTATACAAATTGGCTTTTTATCGAATTCATTTATTCCACCTATTATTTGTAACATTCCCACGTCAGTTAAGCCCAATATTTGTATTGGACTTTTTTTGTTCTCTATTTGGTTGTTTAGGTCTATGAATTTTTGTGTTTTCCCTATTTCTCCTAATATAGTATTCATCTAGCTTCCCCTTAGTCTATTCTCTATTTCTAACAAATGATATATTTATATATTTTGAAGTATATTTGGGGGACCTTTCTAGAAAATGTTTGAACGTATGTGAATTACATTTTCTTGAATAGGGATTACGGAAAAATATATAAATATATTATTTGTTTTATTTATATATTTTATCACATTTTTTAGGAAAAATAAAGAAAAAATACACCTAAAGATATTTTTTCTTTATTTGGTGTATCTATATTATATTACTTATTTTTGCTTACTGCTTGTTTTTTGTCTTTTCCATTTTTATTAATTGATGCTAAAATGCTAGCACAATATATGATAAAAATGATTCCTGCAATTAAATTTACTACATTGAAGTTTAGGATGCTTACTACTCCAGCTATCATTCCTATAATCGGTCCTGCTTTCTTTTTATCTAATGATAGTATCATATATGGTATTATAAGCCCTATCATTATTACTGCTACAAGTCCTGCAACTAATTTCGCTAATTGGCTATATCCTGTAGGGTTTATTCCTATCATATATATTAAAGTTATGGTTTGTAGTATTAGTATTATTGCACCGCATATTGTTACTACTGATTTGTATTTTTTCTCTTCCATTTGTACTCCTCCTATCTTTAGTATATTTTCTATATTTATTTTTTATCACAATTTTATTTATATGTCAATGAAAATTTTGTCTTTTTATTATATTTTCTGTTGCCTATATGATTCATTTTTTCTGTCTAATTTTTGACTTTTTATGTTAAGAGTGTTATAATATAATTGTAACTAGTTAATCTAGCAAGCAAGTCTCCTTTAAATGTAGGAGCAGAAGGGAGCCATATTATGGCTTTTACATCATCAGACAAATGCCCTCTCGGAGATGAGAGAAAATGCACAGGTAAACAGCAGAAAACTAAAGAAGGTTCTGTAAAAAATGTATGTGCATTTTGTCGGACCTCTAAAGAGCGTCTGTTAGGCAGAAATTAATGATGATTAAGCTGTGCGTTTACGTGCAGCTTTGTCTTTTTTATACTCTTTCAAGTTTCAATGCTTAAATTTCATAATTATAATTCAAAATGACTTGTTGACATTTTATGTAAAATATGTTATCATTTTTATGTCACAAGTTCATTTGTTTTCCAAGATTGGAGGAAAAACTATGAAAAAAATCACGGTAAACGAGGCTTTAAGCCAACTCAAGCACGGATTTTTTCCCAAGTGTGAAATTTCACGGGATTTATTAAAACCTGTGAAATCTGAACAGGAACTCAAAAACTTTTCAGAACTTTCTTTTGTTCAAAAATGCCAGTTCTATGGTTATGAACAGGATGAAATTAAAAATTTTAAAGTTCCTGATGGTGGTTTAGAGCTATCTGTCAATGAAGCAACAGATATGCTTTTTGAAGGGGAAAAAGTTTATGCTCGAGTAATAGGGGAGAACGAGCAAAGTTTTACAACTTTAAATTCATTTGTTGCATTTTTAAGAAAATGTAACATTAATGGAGAGAACTTTCTCCTCTACTTACGTGATTAGCCTGTAAAAGCACTCTTAAGAATAGTTAATTACTTTCTTTAGAGTGCTTTTACTATTACATTTTTACAACTAACTTATCAAATTTAGAATTTATATATTTTTTCAATTTTGTCATAAATTCATCTGGCTTAATTTCTTTTTTAGCCACCATATCTAAACCTTTTTCCCAACTAGCAGTAAGTTTAGGGTTCAACATGTCTGGCATAGATAACTTTACAATATCATAAATCTTTTCGCCTTTATTAGTAGGTGTTACTATTTGTGTCTTTTTGTTTATTTCAATATATCTAATCTTTTCTAGTTTCTCTATAATTCCACCTCTTGTTGCACTTGTACCAATTCCTGCACCTTTTATTTGTTCTCTTAATTCTTCATCTTCTATTAATTTTCCTGCGTTTTCCATAGCAAGAATAAGTGAACCTGAATTGTATCTACTTGGTGGAGATGTTTCCGCTTCTTTTATTTCAAAGTTTTGTATCTCTATCTTCTGACCTTTTTTTAATTTCTTTAATATTTCTAAACTACTATTTTCATCTTCTTTGTCCACATTTTTTTCATTTGATGTGGAATTTTTATTTTGTGGCTTCAAAATTTCTAAATACCCTTGATTCACACATACTTTCCCACTTGCATAAAATGTTTCAATATTTTTCTTTTCTCCATCCATTTCGACATCTACTGTTACTTGCACTTTACTATATTCTGCAGGTGGATAAAAAATTGCTAGAAATCTTTTTACTATTACTTTATATATTTGTTTTTGTAAATCTGGTAATTGATTAAAATTTTCATAGCCTTGTCCTGTTGGTATTATCGCATAATGGTCAGTTATTTTACTATCATTAACATACTTTGTTTTTAAAATATTTGTTGAATATTTTTCATTAACCATTTTCTTTATATACCCTTGAATTTCTTCATCTTTCATACCTCTTGCAATTCCATTTAAATTCTTTGTTATTTCTTTTGCAACTGCAGTTGAAAGAACTCTTGCATCTGTTCTTGGATATGTTACTAATTTCTTTTCATATAAATTTTGTATAACATCTAATGTTTCATCTGGTTTTATTTTAAATCTTTTTGTACATTCATTTTGTATTTCTGCTAGGTTGAATAACAACGGTGGATTTTCTTTTTGTTTTGATTTTTTCAAACTACTTATTACTGCATTTTTCCCTGCCAATAACGATATGAATTCTTTACTATCAGCTTCTTTTTTAAATCCAGTTTCATTATATAGTTTTGGAGATTCAAAATATTTTGATTTTTCATTTACTTTCCACTCTGCTTTAAAAGATGAATTACTTTCTCCAAACTCTCCAACTATTTTATAATATTTTGTTTTCACAAAGTTTCTTATTTCTCTTTCTCTTGAAACTACCATTCCTAAAACACAAGTCATAACTCTACCAACTGAAATCGATGCCTTATCTTCTTGCAGACTTTGTGCTAGTCTTCTGCCATAAATAATTGAAAGCAATCTTGAAAAATTAATTCCGATTAAATAGTCTTCTTTTGCCCTCAAATATGCACTATCTGATAAACTATCATATTCAGAGAGTGGTTTTGCCTCTCTTATACCTCTTAATATTTCTTCCTCAGTTTGTGAATCTATCCACACTCTTTTCATTTGTGCTTTTGGATTTGGCTTTGCCATCATAAAAACCAGCCTTTGTATGTATTCTCCTTCACGTCCAGAGTCACCAGCATTATATATCTCATCAATATCTTCTCTTTGCATTAATTCTTTCACTATATTAAATTGATTAGCAACATTTGGAATTATCTCATACTTCCACTCATCTGGTATAAATGGTAATGTGTCTAATCTCCAAAATTTCAATTTTTCATCATATTTTTCTGGATAGCTCATTGTTACTAAATGTCCTACACACCATGTTATTATCCATTTATCTGACTCCAGATATCCATTTTTTCTATTTGTTGTAATTTTTAATGCCTTTGCAAATTCCATTGCAACAGACGGCTTTTCTGTAATTAATAAACTTTTGCCCATATACTGTCATACCTTCACTTCATATTTTTTATTCTATCTTCAACGTAATTATTTGCTATGCTTCTTACCTTTTCAAATTGTTCTTTTACATATCTATCTTCTATTTCGAATTTGTTCATAATTTTGTTTATATAATCATTTTCTTTTATCATTTTAAAACTTTCTTGGTAATAAATATCGTAAATATATGATATTATTGCAATTGATTTATCTAATTGCGTAATTTTATCTTGATTTAATATAAGTCTTTCGCTTGTAAATTCTATTAAAACTTTTGATGATATTCCATTATTTACTTTTACTTTATATTTCCAATATATTTCTATTGCTTCGTAAAATATATCTAATTTGTCACTATCTCTAATTATTTTGCAGTACATCATTGTTTTTTCATCTAATCCTGATTCTATTTCATATTTATTATGATTAAATATAGAAGTTTTTATTATATTGTCATATTTGTCATCTTTTATATATTTTCTTATATAATTATAGCTTTCTAAAATTTGTATTCCTAATTTCCCATGATCTAGACTATATATATCTTCAAAAGTTCTATATTTCATTTGTTGTTCAAATCTTCCTATATCATGTAAAAGTCCAATCAAAGTTGCAATTTCAATCTCTTCATCAGATAAATTCAAACTTTTAGCTATTTTTTTACTTATTTCAGCCACTCTATAACTATGTCCTACTTTTCTCTCAATTTGAGGATCCTTCAAATCATAATTATTTATATATTTTTCAAACTCTTTTTTAGCTTTATCTAAATCTACCATTTAATTTTGCTCCTTTTGTACATATATTCAATATTTATACTTTATGATTTTGTAAAGTATGTTCTATATGCTCAAGTACTTTTATATATATTTGTTTATATTTTTCCATTGTATCCTTATTATTAAACTCAAATCTGTTATATATTTTTTCAAAATATTTCTTTTCTCTAACTAATTCTAAACTTTCTGGAAAGTTAAAATCAAATACATATGCCAAGTGGCCAACTAGAATGTCTGTACTTGATTTTATGTGTCTATAATTTATTCTTTTCTGTTCCATAAATTCTTTATATATTTCATCACTAATAATATCATCTGACAAATCTGCTTTTTCCCATGCCGTTTCCTTCTTTTCAAATGTCAACAAATTTAATATATCTATTTTGTCGCTATCCCTAATTATTTTTGTATGTAATAATTCTCTAGGTGTTAAATCTTCTGGAATATCAATTGCATCTTTATTATGATTCAATATCGATTTTTTTATTATATCATCATATTGCTTATCCTCTATAAAATTTCTTATAATTCCATTTTTTTTATTAAATAATACATGTACTCCAAATTCCCCATGATTTATGCTGTTTCTATCTACAAAAGTATTATATTGTTTTAATTGTTCAAATCTTCCAATATCATGAAGTAATCCTATTAATTCTGCTAATTTTATATCTTCGTCCTCTAATTCTAATTTGGTTGCTAAATTTTTAGCCATTTGTGACACTCTTTCTATATGCTCAACTTTTAGCCTTATTTTATCATTTTTGATATTATAGTTTTTAACATATTCTGCAAACGCTTTTTTTGCTTTTAAAATATCTATCATGTTTTTCACCTCAAAATGCATTTTATCATTTTTTTATCTGTATTTCAAGGAAAAAAGAGATAATAGAAATATTCAAAATACAATGTAATTTGAATAGAACAATCATCTCTTTATCCTGATACTTTCCTTTTATTTTAAGACTATTCCCTCAGTTCCTACAAGAATAATTTGAGGTCCGTCCCTCAGTCCCTGTTTTTAGGGATTTTTAGGACCGTCCCCTAATCCCTATTCTCCAAAAATTGCTTCGAATTCTTCTGCATTGATTTTCTCTTTTTCTAGTAATATTCCTGCAACTTTGTGTAATTTGTCTATATTGTCTGATAATATTTGTTTTGCTCTGTTATATCCAGTGTCTACTATTTTCTTTGTTTCTTCATCTATTACTGCTGCTGTTTCTTCTGAATATTCTTTTGTATGACCAAAGTCTCTTCCTAAAAATACTTCATCTTGACTAGAACCTAGCATTAATGCTCCAATTCTTTCACTCATTCCGTATTTTGTAACCATGCTTCTTGCAATTTTTGTTGCTCTTTCTATGTCATTACTTGCTCCAGTTGATATATCATTTAATATAAGTGCTTCTGCAACTCTACCACCTAATAGTGATACAATATTTTCTTCCATTTCTGTCTTTGACATGAATGATTTATCTTCTGTTGGTCTATACATTGTATATCCTCCAGCCATTCCTCTTGGTACTATTGATATTTCATGTACTGGATCTTGTGTTTCTAAGTAATGGCTTACTACTGCATGACCTGCTTCATGATATGCAACTAATTTATTTTCTTTTTCGCTTCTTACTTTTGTTTTCTTTTCAGGTCCCATTGTTACTTTTATCATTGCATCTTCGATTTCTCTCATTCCAATTTCATTTAGGTTTCTTCTTGCTGCTAAAAGTGCTGCTTCATTCAATATGTTTTCTAGGTCTGCTCCTGCAAATCCTGATGTGTTTTTAGCTATAACTTTTAGGTCTACATCATCAGCTAATCTTTTCTTTCTTGAATGTACTTCTA
>CALXJZ010000061.1 GCA_944388745.1 uncultured Clostridia bacterium | reverse complement strand
TTGGTTTATAGGGTTTAAAGAATAGCATTTATTACTTATAATTAATAAGCGTTAAAATTCTTTAAAGACTCAAAATCATGCGGGAAACCATGTGGGTTCGAGTCCCACCATCGGTACCAAAAGTCGATAGGTAAATAACAATGTATTATAAAAATACATTGTTATTATTATATAAAGCATTATACATATAAAAAAATATTGAGCATGAAGTAAAAAAGAAAATGAGGAGAAAATACATGATTTGGAGAATTAAAGATAAAAGTAAAACAAAAAAAGATTTAGTATATTTAGTGTGGAAAGATGTAAAGACAGATAAAAAATATAAAGTAGCAGAATTATATAAACCAAATAATACTTTTTATTTTAAATATATTTTAGAAAATCTAAAAGAAGCACAAGAAAATGGATTTATGCCATTAATACCATTTCCTCAAATTAATGCAATATATTATTCACCATTTCTTTTTGCTAGTTTTGCAACAAGGTTGCCAGATAAAAGAAGACCAGATATTAAAAAAATATTAGACACTTATGGAATGACAAAATATGACGAATTTGAATTGTTAAAGCGAAGTGGTGCAAAACTACCAACTGATAATTATGAATTTGTAAAATAAAAATTTATTTATAAATATATATTGACTTATCAATAAATGAAATATATAATATTGTTCAAGAAATAGAGAAAAGCATGAGTGTGTCGCCACCAACGTAAGGAGGTGGTGTCTATGGTAGAACAGTATTTATTAATTACAATAAAATTATTATTTGCTGGTCTTGTATCAGTAACTATCATAAACATAGCCTTAATTATTGTACTTGTACATATAATAGGCAAACAAAACTAAAAGAAATACACACTCTGCTTGCTGATTAGAGTGTGTATTTTATATTACATAATCGGCGACCACTTAATGTGGCTCTCTATTTCTATATTTATTATAGCATGTTTTAATGATTTGTCAAATAGTATCACAAAAATTTAAAAAAAATATTGCAATCTAAATTTCACATTGATATAATAAAAAAAATACAACAAAGCAAACAAAAATATAAAAGCACAAAAAGGAGAAAAAATGAAAAACTATTTAAGAAAAAGTAACTTAATAACAATTTCAGCTATTTTCTTAATAGTTAATTTAATAACTTTTACATTTTAAATAAGGATTTATTCCTTATTTTTTTGTGCTCAAAAATAAGAAAACTGAGTAATAAAAAGAAGAAAGGAGACAAAAATGAAAGCATTTAACAAAAAAATAGTACTAGAAGATGGAGAAGAATATTTAGGATATGGATTCGGATCAGACAAAGAAGCAATATGTGAAATCGTATTTAACACATCAATGGTTGGGTATCAAGAAATTGTTTCTGATCCATCATACACATATCAAATGGTAGTAATGACATATCCACTAATAGGAAATTATGGAATCACAGACGAAGATTATGAAACAAAACAACCAACAATCGGAGGAATGGTAGTAAGAGAATATAATGACTTACCAAGTAACTTTAGATATACAAAAACATTATCAGAATACTTAGAAGAAAATGATATACCAGCAATATCAGGTATAGACACAAGAAAATTAACAAGGAGTATCAGAAATAAAGGAAGTAGAAAAGTAATAATCACAGATATAACAACAAGTAAAGAAGACGCATTGAAAAAATTAAAAGCATATGATATTCCAAAAGATGCAGTATCAAAAGTAAGTTGTAAAAAGAAATGGTATTCAAGAACTGCAAACTATAAATATAATGTAGTAGCAGTAGATTGTGGAATTAAGTTAAATATAGTGAGAAGTTTAAATAAAAGAGGTTGTAATGTGACAATTGTGCCATATAATACAACAGCAAAAGAAATTGAAAATTTAAAACCTGATGGAATCTTTTTGTCAAATGGACCAGGAAATCCAGAAGATGTAAAAGAAGTAATAAATCTAGTAAAAGAATTAAAAGGGAAGTATCCTATTTTTGGAATCTGTTTAGGACATCAAATGATAAGCCTAGCTTATGGGGCAAAAACATATAAATTAAAATTTGGACATAGGGGTGGAAACCATCCAGTTTTAAATTTAGAAACAGATAAAATTGAAATTACAAGCCAAAATCATAGCTATGCAGTTGATGAACAATCTTTAGAAAGAACAGATTTAGTGGCTACTCATAAGAATATTTTGGATAATACAATTGAAGGTGTGGAGTGTAAAAAGGATAAGGTGTTTAGTGTTCAGTATCATCCTGAGAGTAGTCCGGGGCCACAGGATAGTGGATACTTATTTGACAAGTTTATAAAAATTATGCAATTTGAAAGATAAGAAAAGCGTGCGTTAGCGAAATCAAAGATTTCGACGCACAGATGTGAAGACTGCTTCGCAGTACTTCACAAATATAGGAAGCTTAACCTTTTTGTATACGAAAAAATCCATATAGGGTTAAAATATAAGCAGATTTTTTCTATACAATAATCACATCTTGCGTCGTTAAACTTCGATTTGAATTTAATCAACGTACAAATCGTACGCCTTATAAATTCAAATCTCGTGTGCCTAGTCAAAAGATGATTCTTTTCCAAATTTGTTGAAAGATATAGTAATAAAAATATAAAAATTAAAAAGAAGGGAAAGTGAATAAAATGCCAAAAAGAAAAGATATAAAAACAGTATTAGTTATAGGTTCTGGACCAATTGTAATAGGACAAGCAGCAGAATTTGACTATGCCGGAACACAAGCATGTTTAGCATTAAAAGAAGAAGGATACAAAGTAATATTAGTAAACTCAAATCCAGCAACAATTATGACAGATACAGCAATTGCAGATAAAGTATATATGGAGCCATTAACATTAGAATATGTAGCAAAAATTATCAGATACGAAAGACCAGATGCAATTTTGCCAGGAATTGGAGGACAAACAGGCTTAAATCTAGCAATGCAGTTATATAGAAAAGGAATTTTGCAAGAATGTCAAGTAGAACTATTAGGAACAAGTAGTGAAAGTATTGAAAAAGCAGAAGATAGAGAGAAATTCAAAGAGTTATGCCAAGAGCTAGGAGAACCAGTATTAGAATCTATTATTGCAGAATCAGAAGAAGAAGGAATAGAAGCTGCTAAAAAAATAGGTTATCCAGTTGTTTTAAGACCGGCTTTTACTTTAGGTGGAACAGGTGGAGGATTTGCCGACAATGAAAAAGAATTAAAAGAATTAATTAAGCATGCATTAAAACTTTCACCGGTAAATCAAGTATTAGTAGAAAAAAGTATTAAAGGATATAAAGAAATCGAATATGAAGTAATGAGAGACCATAATGATACAGCAATTACAATTTGTAATATGGAGAATCTAGACCCAGTTGGAATTCATACAGGAGACTCAATTGTTGTAGCACCAAGCCAAACTTTAACTAATAAAGAATATCAATTGCTAAGAGACAGTAGCCTAAGGATTATAAGAGCATTAAAAATAGAAGGAGGATGCAATGTCCAATTTGCTTTAGACCCACATTCTTTTAATTACTATGTAATAGAAGTAAATCCAAGAGTATCTCGTTCATCAGCGTTAGCATCAAAAGCAAGTGGATACCCAATTGCAAGAGTTTCAGCTAAAATTGCAGTAGGTATGAGATTAGAAGAAATTCAATTAGCAAATACACCTGCAAGTTTTGAGCCAGCACTAGATTATGTGGTTTGCAAAATACCAAGATTTCCATTTGATAAATTCACACTTGCCTCAAATAAATTAAGTACACAAATGAAGGCAACAGGTGAAGTAATGAGTGTAGGAAGAACCTTTGAAGAAAGCTTATTAAAAGCAGTAAGATCACTAGAAACAGGAGTATGTCATATTTATAATAAGAAATTTGATAATATGGAAACAGAAGAAATGATGACATATATAAAAGATGGAACAGATGATAGAATTTATGCTATTGCTGAATTAATTAGAAGAAATGTTGATTTAGGATTAATTTATGATACAACTAAAATTGATATGTTTTTCTTAGAAAAAATCAAAAATATTGTAGACGAAGAAACAGTTTTAGCCAAGAATGTTGGAAATATAGAAGTACTAAAAGAAGCTAAGAAAATGGGCTTTAGTGACAAATATATTGCAAAAGTATGGAATAAAAAAGAAGCAGATATTTATTTGTCAAGAAAAGAACATAATATATATCCGGTATACAAAATGATAGATACTTGCAGTAGTGAATTTGAAAGTTATGTGCCATATTTCTATTCAACATATGAAGAAGAAAACGAATCAATTGTAAATGACAAGAAAAAAATAATTGTGTTAGGGGCAGGACCAATTAGAATTGGTCAAGGTGTAGAGTTTGATTATTCGACTGTCCATGCAGTAAAAACTATTAAAGAATCGGGATTTGAAGCAATAATTATCAATAACAATCCAGAAACAGTATCAACAGATTATACAACAAGTGATAAGCTATATTTTGAACCACTAACAGTAGAAGATGTTATGAATATTATTGATTTAGAAAAACCAGAAGGTGTAATTGCAGCATTAGGTGGACAAACAGCAATTAATCTTGCAGGACCACTTTCTAAACTAGGTGTGAAAATAATAGGAACAGATGTAAATGCTATTGAAAAAGCAGAAAATAGAGATGCATTTGAAAGAGTAATGAAAGAGTTAAAATTACTACAACCTAGAGGAGAAGCGGTAACTAATATAGAAGATGGAATAAAAGTTGCAAAAGAAATAGGCTATCCAGTATTAGTTAGACCAAGTTATGTACTAGGCGGAAGGGCAATGCAGATTGTTTCAAATCAAAAAGCATTAGAGAAATACTTAAAAACAGCTGTTGAAATCAATACGGAACAACCAGTATTAGTAGATAAATACATTACTGGAAAAGAATTAGAAGTAGATGCAGTATGTGATGGAAAAGATGTCTTTGTACCAGGAATCATGGAGCATGTTGAAAAAACAGGAATTCACTCAGGAGATAGTATAAGTGTATATCCAACATTTAGTGTTAGTCAAAAGGCAAAAGATACTATTTTAGATTATACTGTAAAATTAGGATTAGGAATTGGAATTGTAGGATTATATAATATTCAATTTATTGTAGATAAAAATGAAGATGTATATGTTATAGAGGTAAATCCAAGGTCATCAAGAACAGTACCATTTATTTCAAAATCAACAGGATATTCTTTAGCAGATATTGGAACATTAGTAATGCTTGGAAAATCATTAAAAGAACAAGGAATTGATGTTGTATATCCAAAAGAAAAAGAAAAATGGTATGTAAAAGCACCAGCATTTTCATTTTCAAAATTATCAGGTTTAGATGCAACACTTTCTCCTGAAATGAAATCAACAGGAGAAGCGATTGGATATGATAAGAAATTAACAAGAGCCCTATACAAGGCACTACAATCTTCAGGAGTCAAACTTGCAAATTATGGAACGGTTTTTGTAACAATTGCAGATAAAGACAAAGAAGAAGCATTGCCATTAATCAAAAGGTTTTATAACTTAGGATTTAACATAGAGGCAACAAAAGGAACAGCTAAATTTTTAAAAGAACATGGAATTAAAACAAGAGTAAAAAAGAAAATTAGTGAGGGTAGTGAAGAAATTTTAGATTCTTTAAGAAAAGGTTATGTGAGTTATGTGATTAATACAAGAAATATTGACTCAATAGATCAAGAAACAGATGGAACTTTGATTAGAAGATGTGCAACAGAAAATAATATTCCAACTTTGACAGCATTAGATACTGTTAGAGCAGTTTTAGATGTTTTAGAAGAAATTACTCTTGGAATTTCAACTATTGATGAATAGAATTAGTACAATTAAATTTTTCAAATTTGATAAAAAAATGACAAAAATGGTATTGACAAATCATGTAAAAAGATATATGATATAACAAAATTAGGAATTATTCCTAATTTAAAGGAGAGATTTATGAACAACTATTCCAAACAAAGAGAAGTTATATTAGACGTTATAAAAAACAATCCTATACATCCAACTGCTGAAGAAATATATCAACTAACAGTAAAAAAAGAACCAAAAATCAGCAAAAGTACAGTGTATAGAAATATCAATATTCTAGTGGATATGAAAAAAATTAATAAAGTAAAAATGACTGTTGGACCAGATAGATATGATTACGTATATAAAGAACATTCACACATGATATGTGAAAGATGTGGGAAAATATTTGATTTTTACTATAATTTTAATAAAGATGATATTTCTAAAAACTTGAAACAACAGCTTAAAGAAAATATTATTATAGATAATATAACGATTTATGGAATATGTGAAGATTGTAAATCAAAAAATGAAAAGGAGGAATTCTAAATGGAAAAAGAATTAAAAGGAACAAAAACAGAGAAAAATTTAATGGAGGCATTTGCTGGAGAATCACAAGCAAGAAACAAATATACATACTTTGCAAGTAAAGCAAAAAAAGAAGGATATGAACAAATAGCAGCAATATTTGAAGAAACAGCTAATAATGAAAAAGAACACGCAAAAATGTGGTTCAAATTATTACAAGGTGGAGAAATCAAATCAACATTAGAAAATCTACAAGCTGCAGCAGAAGGAGAAAACTACGAATGGACAGATATGTATGACAGAATGGCAAAAGAAGCAAAAGAAGAAGGATTTGACCATATTGCATACCTATTTGAAGCTGTAGGTGAAATTGAAAAAGAACATGAAGCTAGATACAAAAAATTAATTGAAAATGTTGAAGGTGGATTAGTATTTAGCCGTGACGGAGATAGAATTTGGAAATGTAGAAACTGTGGACATATAGTAATTGGAAAATCTGCTCCAGAAATTTGTCCAGTATGTTCTCATCCAAAAGCATATTTTGAAATTAAAGCTGAAAATTATTAATAAATCGAATGAAATAGAGTAAAAAAGTTAGAATTATTTGTAGAATATTCTAGCTTTTTTTGTATAGTTATGATATAATAAGCTTCATAAAAAGGTTGAAAAGAGTATGTAATAAGAGAAAGGTTACGATAAAAAATGCCTAAATTCTTTGTAGAAAATAATCAAATAAAAAATGATACAATTTATATAAAAGATAAAGACGTAAATCATATAAAAAAAGTTTTACGAAAAAACATAGAAGATGAAATAACTATATGTAATGAAAATACAAAACAAGATTATTTATGCAAGATTACAAATATAGAAGAAAATGAAATAACATGCAAAATACTAAAAGAACTAGAAACAAATGTAGAATCAAATATTGAAGTTAGTATATTTCAGGGACTTCCAAAAGCAGATAAAATGGAACTAATAATACAAAAATCAGTAGAGCTAGGTGTACATGATATTACACCCATTGAAATGAAAAGATGTGTAGTAAAATTAAAAGAAAAAGATAAGACTAAAAAAATTGAGAGATGGCAAAAAATTTCAGAAGTTGCTGCAAAGCAATGTGGAAGAAATTATATACCTAAAATCAACAATATAAAAAATCTAAAAGAAATATCAGAAAAAATAAAAGATTATGATGTAGTTCTAGTTGCATATGAAGAAGAAAAAGAAAACACAATAAAGAATGAATTAAAATTATTGAAAAAAGATAATCAAGAAGAATTAAAAGAAAGTAAAGATAATGCAAATAATGAAAAAATCAAAATAGCAGTTGTAATTGGGCCAGAAGGTGGAATAGATAAAAAAGAAATAAATGCTTTAGAAAAAAACGGAGCAAAAATTATTACTCTAGGAAAAAGAATTTTGAGGACAGAAACTGTTGCATTAAATGTTTTAAGCATTATTATGTATGAACTAGAAAATTAAGAAAGGAAAATTTATAAATCATGGAAAAACATAAGATAGCAGTTGAAAAGCTAGAAGAAGAAAGAAAAAATAAAAAAATACCAAAAGAAATATCACAAGAAATATTGAAAAAGATATTTATAAATCTAATAATTGCAATAGCTGTAATGGTATATTTTGCTATTTTAAATTATTCGTATGATAAAATTAATCAAGAGAATTTAGTAAATATAATTGAAATATGTTCAGGAGTTTTACTTTTAATTTGCTTAATATTATTTGAAGTATCATATAAAAAAGATAGTGGAACACTTGCAATTACAGCAATTGAATTTTTAGTATTAACATTCCACAGCTTACTTATAATACA
>CALXJZ010000060.1 GCA_944388745.1 uncultured Clostridia bacterium | reverse complement strand
AAAGGCTAGATGAATTATTAAAGGTAAAAAGAGTTGAAACTAATAAAATTGTAATACCAAAAGAAATGAAAAAGTTTGATAATAGATAAACATACAAAGATTAGATAAAAATAATTACAATTTGAGCTTTGAGAAAGGAATAAAAGGAAAAATGAAAAATATAAAAGACTATAACCTAGAAGAACTAAAAAAAGAAATGATAGAATTAGGAGAAAAACCATTCAGAGCAGAACAAATCTTTAAATGGATACATCAAGAAAAAGTAAAAACATTTGAAGAAATGACAAACCTATCATTAGAATTAAGAAAAAAATTAGAAGAAAACTACACAATGTGCAACTATAAAACACTAAAAAAACAAGAATCAAAAGATGGGACAATAAAATACCTATTTGATGTTTTAGACGGAAATGCAATAGAAACAGTATTAATGAGATATCATCATGGAAATAGCATATGTGTATCATCTCAAATAGGATGTAAGATGGGATGTAAATTTTGTGCATCAACAGGAATAAATTTCATAAGAAGCCTAACCAGTGGAGAAATAGTAGAACAAATAATAGCAGTAGAGCAAGACACTGGAGAAAAAATATCAAATGTAGTATTTATGGGAATAGGAGAACCATTTGATAACTATGACAATGTAGTAAATGCAATAAAAATAATAAATAATCCAAAAGGATTAAATATAGGAGCAAGACATATAAGTGTATCAACAAGTGGTATAGTACCAAAAATATATCAATTAGCAGAAGAAAATATACAATGTACACTATCTATTTCACTACATGCAACAAGTAATGAAAAAAGAAGTAGTATGATGCCAGTAAACAATGCATATCCAATAGAAGAGCTAATGAAGGCATGTAAAGAATATATAAAGAAAACCAATAGAAGAATATCATTTGAATATGCATTAGCCAAAGATAATAATGACAATTTACAAGATGCAAAAGAATTAGTAAAACTATTAAAAGGAATGTTATGCCATGTTAATTTAATACCAATAAATAAAATAGAAAATGGAAAATTTGACAAAAGCTCAAATGAAAACATTATGAAATTTAGAGATTACTTAAATGACCATGGAATAGTAGCAACAATTAGAAGAGAATTAGGTTCAGACATAGATGCAGCATGTGGACAATTAAGAAGAAAAGAGTTAAACAGGAATTAGGGGACGATGTCGCATTGGGGACGTTTCTCTTGCGACATTTATTATTTGAATAGTTTAAAAATAATTTTATATATTAAATGTCGCAAGAGAAACGTCCCCAATGCGACATCATCCCCTCTTGAAAAAAGAAAAAATTTATAGTAAAATTACGACATAAAGAAGGAGAGAAAAATGATATTAGATGAGATAAAAGAAATGTTACCATTTATGAAAAAAATAAAAGTATATGCATTTGTAGGACCATCAGGAACTGGAAAAAGTTATAGAGCACAAATGGTAGCAGGAGAAAAGAATACACATTTTATCATAGATGATGGGTTACTAATAAAAGATAATGAAGTTGTAGCAGGAGAATCAGCAAAAAAAGCAACAACAAAAGTTGCAACTGTTAAACATGCACTTTTTTATGAAGAGGAAGAAAGACAAGAAATAATAAAAGCCTTGAAAAAATATAAGCCACAAAGTATATTAATATTAGGAACATCTGATGGAATGGTGAAAAAAATTGCAGAGAATTTAGGATTACCAGAAATATCTGAAACAACATATATTACTGATGTTGCAACTAAACAAGAAATGGAAACAGCAAGAAGAATAAGAGTAACAGAAGGAAAACACGTAATTCCAGTGCCAACATTTGAAATAAAAAAAGACTTTTCAGGATATCTATTAGACCCATTACAAATATTTAAATCAAAAGGAAAAGGGAAAGAACCATACATTTCAGAAAAATCAATAATAAGACCTACATTTAGTTATTTAGGAAAATTTACAATATCAGATTTAGTATTTAGACAAATTCTAGAATATTTAGCAACACAGACACCAGCAATATACAAGATATTAAAAACAAGAGTAGAAAATTATGGTGATGGTGCAAAAATATATATGGAAGTAACTATTATGTATGGATATAATGTTGTTGATGGAATAAAAGATTTTAAAGAAAAGGCAAGAAAAGAGATAGAAAAACTAACTGCAATGAATGTTGTGGAATTGGATGTGGTTGCAAAAAATATATATGTACCAGAAAAGGAGAATTAATATGTCATTTGTAGTAGCAATAGATGGGCCAGCAGGAGCTGGAAAAGGAACAATAACAAAATTAGTTGGAGAAAAATTAAACTTAGTTAATGTAGATACAGGAGCAACATTTAGATGTGTAGCTTTAAATATGCTTAAAGAAAATGTAGGAATCGATGAAGAAGAAAAAATTAAAACTCTATTAGAAAAAATTAATATTGAAATGTATCCAGAGGGAGAAATATTCTTAAATGGAGAGGATGTTACAAAAAGAATTAGAGAAAATGATGTAAATAATTTTGTATCTCCAGTTTCTACAATAAAAGTTGTAAGAGATAAATTATTAGAAATTCAAAGAAAAATTGCAGAAGGAAAAAATGTAATAATGGAAGGAAGAGATATAGGAACAACAGTATTTCCAAATGCAGATGTAAAAATATATCTAGATGCAACACCAGAAGAAAGAGCGAGAAGAAGAGTTTTACAAAACAAAGAAAAAGGAATTGAAACTTCATATGAAGAGGTATTAGAAAATATAAAAGATAGAGATTACAGAGATTCAAACAGGGAAATTGCACCATTGAGAAAAGCAGAAGATGCAATTTATATTGATTCAAGTGATATGACAATTGAAGAAGTTGTAAACAAAGTAATTGATATAATAAACGAGAAGAATTAGCATATTTATAAATAAATATAAAAAAGAGGTGTATAAATTTAATGAAAAGTATAAAAAAAGGATTTAAAGAAGTAGTAAAAAGGATTGTAAGAGGAGCAATCTATATATGGTTAAAAATATATTATAGAGCAGATATAAAAGGATTAGAAAATATTCCAAAAGATGGAGCTTTAATCTTTTGTGGGAATCATAGAAGTTATTTAGACCCACCATTAATTGTAGCAACAGCTAAAAGAGATATGAAATTTTTAGCAAAAGAAGAATTATATAAAAATAAATTTTTGGCATTTCTAGGATGGGCATTTGAAGCAATTCCAGTTAAAAGAGATGAAAAAGATGTATCAGCAATAAAAACTTCACTAAAAGCATTGAAAAGTGGTGATTGTATAGCTTTATTCCCAGAAGGAACTAGAAATGGATTAGAAAAGGGAGAAAAACCTAAAGATGGTGTTGCATTTTTTGCAGTAAGAAGCGGAGCAAAAGTTATACCATGTGGAATTAAAGGTGGAACAAAAGAACATAGAAAAGTAACAATTACATATGGAGAACCTTTAGATTACAGTAAATACAAAAATAATAAAGATAAAGAAGTATTTGATAAAGTAACTGAAGAAATAATGGATAAGATTATTGAACTTGCAAAATAGTTTGACAAAATCACCTAATAGGTGTATAATTTTATATGGTTTTAAGAGAATGTAGACGTTTTTGAAAGGAACTAGAAAAATCTAGAAACTTTTTTAAAAACGTTTTAATTTATGGACAGAGAAAGATATTTATTAAAAAATTGGGCACAATATAAAAGTGGCGTCCCTAAAGTGACCAAAAATGGTCAGTCCGAACCTGTCCCCAAACTAACCATTAGGAGGAAAAATAAAATGAACAACCCAAAAATTAGAAACATAGCAATAATCGCACACGTAGACCATGGAAAAACAACATTAGTAGATGCAATGCTTAAACAAAGCCATGTATTTAGAGAAAACGAACAAGTTGCAGAAAGAGTAATGGACTCAAATGCACTAGAAAGAGAAAGAGGAATAACAATACTTTCTAAAAACACATCAGTTATGTATAATGACATAAAAATAAATATAGTAGACACACCAGGACATGCAGACTTTGGAGGAGAAGTAGAAAGAGTACTTAAAACTGTTGATGGAGTACTTCTATTAGTTGATGCCTTTGAAGGAGCAATGCCACAAACAAGAGAAGTTTTAAAGAAATCATTAGCTTTAGGATTAAAACCAATAGTAGTAATAAATAAAATAGATAGACCAGGAGCACAACCTGAAAAAGTAGTAGACCAAGTAATAGAATTATTTATCGAATTAGATGCAACAGATGAACAATTAGATTTCCCAGTTGTATATGCATCTGCTAAAAATGGAATTGCAAAAATGGACCTAAATGAAGAAACAACAGATTTACATTGTTTATTTGAAACAATAGTAAATACAATTAAAGCTCCAAACTGTGATGAAGAAGGACCAGCACAAATGTTAGTATCAAACATTGATTATGATGATTATGTTGGAAGAATTGCAGTAGGAAGAGTTGAAAGAGGAGTTATAAAACTTGGAATGCCAGTAGCTATCTGTGGAAAAGAAGATAAAATAACACAAGGTAGAATTGCAAAAGTTTATACTCATGTTGGATTAAATAAAGTAGAAGTAGAAGAAGGAAAAGCAGGAGATATTATTGAGCTTGCAGGTTTATCAGATATAAATATTGGTGACACAATTTGCGATTTCAACCACCCAGAAAAAATACCATTTGTAGATATTGACGAACCGACAGTATCTATGACATTTAGTGTTAATAACGGACCATTTGCAGGAAAAGAAGGACAATTCATAACATCAAGACATATAAGAGATAGATTATTCAAAGAGTTAGAAAGAAATGTATCTCTAAGAGTAAAAGAAACAGATTCACCAGATTCTTTTGAAGTATCAGGAAGAGGAGAACTACACTTATCAGTATTAATTGAAACAATGAGAAGAGAAGGATTTGAATTATTAGTATCTCGTCCAAAAGTTATATTCAAAGAAATTGATGGAGTAAAATGTGAACCAATAGAAGATTTAGTTGTAAATGTACCAGATGACTGTGTAGGAAATGTTATAGAAAAATTAGGTAGAAGAAAAGCGGAAATGGTAAATATGGAGCCAGCTGAAGATGGACACACAAAAATTGAATTTAAAATCCCAGCAAGAGGACTAATTGGATATAGAACAGAATTCTTAACAGATACAAAAGGTGAAGGAACAATGAATCATATATTTGATTCATATGAACCATATAAAGGAGATATCCAAGCACGTGTTAGAGGAACAATTGTAGCATTTGAAAATGGAAAATCAGTAACATATGGATTATATAATGCACAAGATAAAGGAGATTTATTTATCGGACCTGGTGTAGAAGTATATGAAGGTATGATTGTTGGATTAAATTCAAGAGGAGAAGATTTAGCTATAAATGTATGTAAAGAAAAACATTTAACAAATACTAGAGCTTCTGGTTCAGATGATGCATTAAGATTAGTTCCACCAATTCAAATGTCACTTGAAAAAGCTATTGAGTTTATCCAAGATGATGAATTGGTTGAGGTTACACCTAAATCAATTAGATTAAGAAAGAAAATATTAGATACTAAGGAAAGAGAAAGAGCAAATAGAAATAAAGTAAATGGATAAGGTTGGAAGGTTGTATATATATGTATACAACTTTTTCTAAATATA
This sequence comes from uncultured Clostridia bacterium, assembly GCA_944388745.1. Taxonomy (GTDB): domain Bacteria; phylum Bacillota; class Clostridia; order TANB77; family CAG-508; genus CAG-269. The sequence continues at coordinate 2,734 of CALXJZ010000060.1, read as the reverse complement.
TGACAAAAGTAATTGACATAAACTTAGAAATGATATATAATATTGCACATAAATAATAAAAGGAGGACATAACTATGAGCATAGTAAAAGCCTCTGAAAATCAACGGAGGTGTTGCTTAAACCAAAACAGGGATTGCAGACTTTGCGAAATAGATACATGCCCATATATTTATTGCCAACATATAGATTGTATGGCATGTACTCTAAGAATGATGTGTCCTATGTGTGATGGTGAGTGTACCAAATGCGAATATTATACAATATGTACAATATGTAAGGCAGAAAGTTGAACTAGAAGAGCCCAATATAGGTTCTTTTAGTTTGCAAAAATATATTAAAAACATGTACTTGATTAATTATGGTTAATTTTATATAATATCTTAAAAGGCAAAGAAGAAGGAAGCCTTGAGAGAGGAATGATAAGAATGGATTTTAGAAAAAAAGCAGTAGAACTATATAATCAAGGAAAATCAGTTGAAGAAATAAGTGAAAATATAGGTTTTAATATCGAAGAAAATACACTTAAAAATTGGGGTAATGAAGAAAAGATTAAAGGATTTAAAATATTGATTTTTAAATTAGATAAAAAGCAACGTCAAGAAAAAGATTATAATAAAAGAAAAGAGATAGTGCTAAATCTAAAAGAACAATTAGAAAAAATATTAGAAATAGTACCAAATGATTTAGATATGAAAACAAAGTTAATGTATGCACACATAAATTTAGGAGAAATTGAAGAAGCAAGACACTTAGGAAATGAAATATTAGAAAAAGCGCAAACAAAAGAATTACTAAATGGACTAGCAATTATTGAAGAAAAAACAGGAAATTACGACAAAGCGATAGAATACATAAATAAAATACTGGAGAATGAACCAAATAATGAGGCGCTAAAAAAGAAAATAGAAAGAATTGAAGGAAAAAAGCAAAATAATACAATCTATACAGAGAAAGAAGCTTTATATAGAGAAATAGCATCATTAGAAAGAAATGTTAAATTTCTAGTAGAAAAGCAACAAGGAATGGAAATACAAAGTGGGGAAACATCAAATAAAAAAGAAATTACAAAAAGAATTTATTTAGAAACATACGAGAAAGTAAAAAAAGTAGCTAACAGAATATTAATAAAATATCCAGAAGAAATAATAGCAAGAGAAAAACTTATCAAAGCTTTATTTATTACAGAACAAAAAGAAGAAGCTGAAGAAGAAATAGAAGAACTATTAAATATTAATGAAAACGATGAAATAGGATTATGGTATCTATCTAAAATACAAAGAGAAAAAGGAGATTTAGATAAAGAAAAAGAAAGCTTAGAAAAAATCATAGCAGCTTCACCAGTTGGAACACAAATAAAAGCTCAACAAAGATTAGAGCAAGTAAATAGTTTAATAGAAGAACAAAAATTACAAAGACAAATAGAAGAAGGTCTAAAAGAAAATTATACTGAAGAAACAAGAAAAGAATTCATCGAAAAAGTTCAAAATGATTTTATATACGGAAAAGTAACAAAAGATAATATAGATGAAATAATTGAAGAAGCACGAAAATATCCTAACTTTAATAGTAGTTTAATAGACTTATTAGATATAAAATCAAAAATAACAGGAAATAGACAAGAAAAAATAGATGAATTAGAAAAATATGTAGAAGAAGAATATTCAATTACTCCAGAAGAATATTCTAATGTACTTGATGTAATATCAGAAACAAGAAATCAAATAAAAGATGATCAAAAAATTGAAAATTATTTAGACTATAAAAAGCAAGAAGAAAATGAAGGGCTTAGAGAACAAAGAGAATATTCTAAAAATATTATTGAAAAATTAAACAGTGGAAAAATTACAAAAGAAAATTTACCTGAAATAGTTGCAAAATTAGAAACTTTTAAAGATAGAACTAGAGCAATATTTCTAATTACTAAATTATATGAGATATTATATAATAGAGAAAAGGCATATGGTGAATTAGTGAAATACACACATATATCAAATTTATCACCAATAGAAAAAGAAAGAATAGCTAATATGCAAAGATTACTAACTAGTAATGAAACTAAAAAAGGTGGTACACATAGAATAAAACAAATTTATTTAGGAAAAACACAAGAAAATAATAAATATACCAAGAAAATTAATAAAGAAGAAATAATAAGACATTTAGAAGATAGAAAAACCGTAAAACAAATAGCTAATATATTAAAAGAAAAAGGTGTATCATTGAAGAGCATTGCTAGAGTTAAAACTTTTTATTTAAGACAAAATGAAGAATTAAGAAAAGAAAATTTAAGATTAGAGGTATATGCAAGAAATTTAATACAAGAAGGATACAAAATTAATGATGTTTATGATATAATGGAATATGATATTCCATTACCTAGACTACAAGCAATTGCAAAAGAACTAGAAAATCAAAAAGAGGTTGGAGAATCAAGATAATATTGCCATAGGAAGGAAATGAGACTAAAATGAACAAACAAGAATTAGAAAAAATAAAACAAAAAGCATTAGAAGAACATATACCAATAATAATGGATGACACATTAGAAGTAATAGAAAAATATCTAAAAGAAAACAAGCCACATAAAATATTAGAAATAGGAACAGCAGTTGGATATTCTGCAATATGCTTTACTGAAATACTTGCTGCAGATGGGAAAATAGATACAATAGAAAGAGACACTGAAAGAGTAAAAGAAGCAAAAGAAAACATCAAAAAAGCAGAAGTAGAAAAC
>CALXJZ010000059.1 GCA_944388745.1 uncultured Clostridia bacterium | reverse complement strand
CCACTAACGTGGCGTTTTTTGTGCTTTTCAGAGCACAAAAAATGACACGAAAATTTTATAGAAAAGTGGTGATAAAATGGGATTCTACCAAATGATGGAATTATTACAAAAAAGAGAAAATGGAAAAATAGTAATGTGTAACCTAGGAAATTTTTATTTAGCAATAGGTAAAGATGCAACATTACTACATAATTTATTAGGGTTAAAAGTAAGTTGTATAAAACCAGAAGTATGCAAAGTAGGCTTTCCAATATGTGCATTAGAAAAATACACAGAATTACTAGCACAAAAAAGATACAGTTTCATAATATATAATTTTGACCAGAAAAAAGAAAAAATAGAAGAAAGAAAAAGGAAAAGAAAGATATGGTTTCAAAGCAAGAACAAGAAAACAAACTAGCCTTAATACCAAAATCAGAAAAATATATAGAATATATGTTAGATGTAATGATAAAACTACCAAGAACAGAAAAATTCAGTATAGGAACAGAATACAAACAAAGTATGTATAAAATGTTAAATAGAGTAATGTTATTAAATAAGATAAAAAACTTAAATAAACAAGATGAAAATAGAGATAAAATTGAAATAATAAAAATATTAAATGAAATTGATGCAGAATTAAATACACAAAGAATATATTTAAGAATAATGAAGAAATACAGATGGATAGACGAAAAGAAATTTAAAGTATCAATGGAATTAATATATGAAATAGGGAAAATATTGGGAGGACTAATAAAATACTATGCCAAAAACAATAAGAAACAAATATTATGAATATTTAACATATGAAAAATTGCTAGAAGCACATAAAAAATCAAGAAAAGGCAAAGGATACAGAAAAGAAATAATTTTATTTAATCTAAAACAAGAAGAATATATAATGTGGCTATTAGATAAATTGCAAACAAAAACATACAAACATGGAGAATATAGTGTATTTTATGTGACAGAACCAAAGGTTAGAAAAATAGAAAAATCAAGATATATAGATAGAATAGTACATAGATGGCTAGTAGATAATTTTCTAGAACCTGCATTTGTACCACAATTTGTAAATACATCATATGCCTGTTTAAAGAATAAAGGAATGCACAAAGCATGTTTAGATGTACAAAAAGCAATGAGACATTGTGAAATAATATGGAATGAATATTACATATTAAAGATGGATGTAGCAAAATATTTTGATAATATAAATAAAGAAATATTATTAAATATTATAAAAAGAAAGATAAAAGACAAAGATTTATTATGGCTAATAAATGAAATACTATATGCTCAAAAAAGAGAAAAAGGACTAGAAATAGGAAATTATACATCGCAAATGTTTGCAAATATATATCTAAATGAAATAGACCAATATATCAAGCATAAATTAAAAGTAAAATGGTACTTTCGCTATTTAGATGACAGCATAATTTTAGTAAAAACAAAACAACAAGCAAAAGAAATCTTAGAAAAAATAAGAATATATTTACAAGAAAAGATAGCAAATACATATAACTTAGAAAGCAAATTGTTTTACAGTTTAAAATAATAAAAAGTAAAAATATAATAGGGATAAATCGAAAGTCCTATAACACTGATAATCGAGTTAATCGAGGAGGCAATTACAACAATTCAGGCTCTAACAATCCAGCTTCTAATCGTAACAACAACAATCCGTCTAATGATGACAACGACAACATTGGTTTCCGTGTCACTCTAATACAAATTTGAGATTATGTATTTTAAGGAATATATACAGTAAAGGTATTAGTATTAAAGAGATTTATTCCTTCCTTTAAAGGTAAAAATGAATCAATAAAATATGTATTAGTAAAATTAATTTGAATATACATATTTTATGAAATATATTGGAGGGAGGTAGTTTAAGTATTTATATAAAATAAAAAATGAATATATGTTTTTTTATAGGAAAAGTAATAAGTGATATAGAATATAGATTTATAGTAGACAATAAAAAATATTATGCAATATCTATATTTCAAATTGAATTAAACAATAAGAGTGTAATGACAGTAAAAGGATTAAATAAAATTGCTGATTATTGCTATAAGAATTTAAGAAAGAAAAATACAATTATTATAGAAGGGTCATTAAATTCAAAATCAGAAGGAATTATTGAAAAATTAAAAATTCTTTCATAAAATTCAAAAAATAAAAATTTTGACAACCAACAAAAAATATGCTAATATACATCTAGTTTAAAAACAAAAATTAGAAGGAGGAACAAACATGAAAGCATATGTATGTAAAATATGTGGATACATCCACTTTGGAGAAGAAGCTCCAGAAAGATGCCCACAATGTGGAGCAGGAAAAGAAGCATTTGTTGAAAGACAAGAAAGTGAAGGAGCAAAACAATACGCTGATGAACACAGAATAGGTGTTGCTCAAGGATTAGATGAAGAAATCGTAAAAGGATTAAGAGACAATTTCAATGGAGAATGTACAGAAGTAGGAATGTACTTAGCAATGAGTAGACAAGCAGATAGAGAAGGATATCCAGAAATTGCAGAAGCATTCAAAAGATATGCATTTGAAGAAGCAGAACATGCTGCTAAATTTGCAGAATTATTAGGAGAAATAGTATATCCAGACACAAAGAAAAATGTAATGTTAAGAGCAGAAGCAGAACACGGAGCATGTGAAGGTAAAAAGGCAATTGCAACAAGAGCAAAAGAACTTGGATATGATGCAATTCATGACACAGTACATGAAATGTGCAAAGACGAAGCTCGTCATGGAAAAGGATTTGAAGGATTATTAAAAAGATATTTTAATTAAATCCCTATAAGGTAGGAAATGTGAAATTTTCCTATCTTTTTTTAAATTTATTTCGAAAAAGAGAAATAACTTGACAAAAAGAAAGCAAAGCACTATAATTAATATAGGTGATGAAAATGTTAAAAAGAGAAGTATATTTATCAAGAATTAGAGGCTTCTATGATTCTGATTTAGTCAAAATTCTTGTAGGAATAAGAAGATGTGGAAAATCAGTAATATTAAATCAGATAGTAGATGAAATAAAAGAAAAGGGAGTAGAAGAAAATCATATAATATATATTAACTTTGAATTAATTGAATATGAAGAACTACAAGACTATAAAAAATTAAATAAATATATCAAAGATAATATTAAAGATAATAAAATGTATTACATATTCTTAGATGAAATTCAAAGAGTAGATAAATTTGAAACAGTAGTAAACTCTTTAAGAGCATCTTTAAAAAATATAAGCATATTTATAACTGGTTCAAATAGTAAACTGTTATCAAATGAACTTTCAACAGTTTTATCAGGAAGATATGTATTGTTTAATATATATCCTCTAAGCTATAAAGAATTTACAGAATTAACAAAAAAAGATGCTAAAAGTGAAGAAACATTTTGGGACTTTGTAAAATGGGGAGGGTTACCTAACAGAACTCAATTTACAGATGAAAACAATATAAAAGATTACCTTCATAGTGTATTTGACTCAATTATACTAAGAGATGTAGTAGAAAGATTAGGGCTAAAAGATATAGTTTTGTTTAATTTACTACTACAATATGTTGTTGATACAACAGGCAGAGAATTTTCAGCAGAAAATATCATAAAATATTTGAAAAGCGAAGGAAAATCAATATCTACTGAAACCTTATATGTGTATTTAGATGCATTATGCAAAGCTTTAATAATCAAAAAGATTTATAGATATGACATTCATGGAAAAGCTATTTTAAAAACATTAAACAAATACTATATGACAGACTTAGGAATAGCGCAAATAAAAAATAATAACTTTGAAATAAATAAATGTTTTGCAATTGAAAATGTTGTATATAATGAGCTTCTAGAAAGAGGTTATGATATTTATATAGGAAAAACAAAAAAAGGAGAAATTGATTTTATTGCAACAAAAACAGATGAAAAAGCATATTTTCAAGTTGCGTATTCGTTAGAGAATGAAAGTGTAATAGAAAGAGAATTTGGTGCTTATAATGGAATAAATGATGATGTGCCTAAATATGTTCTTTCATTAGATAAAAAAGACTTATCAAGAAATGGAATTATCCATAAAAATATAATAGATTGGTTACTTGAAAAATAGAAGGTGTCGCATTGGGGACGTTTCTCATGCGACATTTTTAAATTAAAGAAATATTATTATAAAATTTTCATAATAAATGTCGCATGAGAAACGTCCCCAATGCGACACCCGTTAGTCCTTGTTTTCTAAATCTCTAAATTTTTCATCAAATTCTGGTAAATGTTTTTTTAAATTAACAGCCCTTAAATTTCTATCAGTAAAGCAATGTTTAGTTTCAGCTATAATCACAGGCTTACCAGTCTTTTTATCACGTACATCATAACCAATAGTCATACGAACACCATTATACTCTTTAACAAAGACCTTAATTTGTATTGTATCATCAAAAGCCACGTGATGTTTATATTCACAATTAACAGCCAAAACTGGAATATTAATACCTTCTTTTTCAAAAGCAGAATATGGCATATTATATTGATCAAGCCAATAGCACCTAGCTTCTTCCAAATACCTTATATAATTAGAATGATGAACAATTCCCATTCCATCTGTTTCATAATAATTAATTTTTCTTTCAAAAACAGGTTCTATTATTTCTTCCATAAAATCGCATCCTTTCATCTAAAATATTATAAATACAAAAAAATTTTTTGTCAAATAGTTGAAAATGTAAACATAAAGTGGTACACTAATAAATGTTTATTTGTATTAAGTTTCTAGATATAGAAACAAATAAAAAACGGAGGTAAATAATATGATTGAAATTGTTGGTCGGATTGAAGGGGAAGTAAAGTTAAGCGATGAAAAAAATGAAAAATCAGTGAAGATTTCTAAAGAAAGACTAATAAAAGAGATTTCTGAAATAGAAGAACTGGTAAGACATCCTGATGATAAAATGGAACTAGAAATATTAAAAGCATGGATTTTTAATGTTTATGGTATACGTTTACAAGAACAAGAAAAAATCATAGGATTATATTTCACACCAGAGAGCTTTTGGAGAAAAGTCGCTGATGTCATAATGAAAGACAATAAAAAAGTCTATAACATGCTAAGCAAAATCATTGAAGACGAACAAAAAAATAATCGTATTAAAAGAAGAGAAAGTATATAGCAATATATGCGAGAGGGTGCTATAAAAAACATAGCACCTTTTTTATGTCTCTATCTAGGACGTTTCCTTCTGGGACAAAATGTCGCATGAGAAACGTCCCCAGTGCGACACTTGAAAAACAATTAAAATAATGATATAAGAAATCTATAAAACAAAGTATAAGAAAGATGGAGTAAAGATGAAAAAAATAAATGGAATAATAATGCAATATTTTGAATGGTATATGGATTGCAAACAAAATTTATGGAATGATATAACAAAAGAAGCAGAAAAATTAGCAGATTTAGGAATAACAGCTTTATGGCTTCCACCAGCATATAAAGGAATGGGAGGAAAAGATGAAGTAGGTTACGCAGTATATGATGTGTATGATTTAGGAGAATTTGACCAAAAAGGAACAATAAAAACAAAGTATGGTTCAAAAGACGAATATCTAAATTGCATAATGACTTTAAAACAAGCAGGAATCGAAAGTTATGCAGATATAGTTTTAAACCACAAAATGGGAGCTGATTATTTACAAACAATACCAGCAACAAAAATTGATTGGGGAGATCATAATAAACCAGTAGCAAATCAAGAAGTTGTTAGAGTTGCGACTAAATTTACATTTCCAGGAAGAAATCACAAATATTCAGATTTTGAATGGAATTGGACACATTTTGATGGAATAGATTACAATGATAAAACAAAAGAACATGCAATCTTTAAATTTAAAGATAAAGATTGGAGTGTTGCAGTTGACGAAGAGTATGGAAACTATGATTATCTAATGGGAGCAGATTTAGACTTCAAAAATCCAGAAGTTGTGGAAGAGTGTACAAAATGGGGAAAATGGTATTTAGAAACTACAAAAGTAGATGGATTTAGATTAGATGCAGTAAAACATATAGATGCAAACTTTTATAAAAAATGGATTAAAGAATTAAGAAAAGAATCTGGAGATGAATTATTTACAGTTGGAGAATACTGGAGTGGAGATATTTCAAAATTACATAGATATATAACAGAAACAGAAGGAGAGATATCATTATTTGATGTACCATTACATTATCATTTAGAAGCTGCATCAAAAGATGAAAATTATGATATGTCAAAAATATTAGAAGGAACATTAGTAAAAGAAAACCCAAGTAAAGCAGTAACCTTTGTTGATAATCATGACACACAACCAGGACAAAGCCTGCAAAGTTTTATACAAGGATGGTTTAAACCAGCAGCATATAGCATCATATTATTAAGAGATGAAGGTTATCCTTGTATCTTCTATGGAGATTTCTATGGTATACCACATGACAATATACCACCAGTAGAAGAGTTAAAGACTATATTAGAAATAAGAAAAGAAAAAGCATATGGTGTGCAACATGACTACTTTGACCATCCAGATTATATTGGTTGGACAAGAGAAGGTGATAGCGAGCATTTGCAATCTGGAATAGCAGTGGTTATATCAAATAGTTTTGACGGAGAAAAAAGGATGTATATTGGAAAAGATTTAGTAGGAGAGAAATTCGTAGACGCATTAGCCAATTGTGAAGAAATTGTGGAAATAGACCAAGAAGGGTGTGGAACTTTTAAAGTAAAAGGAAAATCTACATCAATTTGGGTAAGAATTTGAGTCTGTTGGGGACGTGTCAAATCGTTTCAAAATGAAACGATTTGACACGTCCCCAACAGACTCAACAAAAAAAGTGAAAAAAGTGTTGACAATAGTCTAAAAGCATTGTATAATATATGGGCATGAAAGAGCGATGAAGCCAAATGTGGCTACACCACTACAAAAATGTAGGGTGGAGGGAACTTTGGTGGAGTATGTCATGGCAAAGACCAGGCGGTAAGTTTATAAAAAATGTACTTATCCCAGAATTATCATGCATATTTTGGGCTTTTATATAGGTGAAACACAAAACACCAGAGTACGTTCTAACTTGCCACGGTAATTAATTAAAAAAAGGAGGGGAAATTACAATGGCAAACATAGCAACAAGTGAGAAAATAAGAATAAGACTTAAAGCATATGACCATGTAGTTTTAGATCAGTCTGCTGAAAAAATAGTAGATACTGCTAAAAAAACAGGAGCAAAGGTTTCAGGTCCTATTCCATTACCAACACAAAAAGAAATAGTAACAATTTTGCGTTCTCCACACAAATATAAAGATTCAAGAGAACAATTTGAAATGAGAACACATAAAAGAGTTATTGATATTCTTTATCCAACACAAAAAACAGTTGACAGTCTAATGAAATTAGAATTACCAGCTGGTGTTGATATAGAAATCAAGCTTTAAAAAGGTAAACAACTAGAAAAAGATGATCACTAGTTGAAGCGTTATGGGATGTTTTTTATCCCAAAAGAATTTACCAGTGGGAAAAAGCGTCCCACACATTAGAAATAATCATCAAAACCAAGCTGATATCAACATTTAAAAAATGCTAATTCAAAATATCAGCCAATAGTTAGGAGGAAAAAACATGAAAAAAGGAATAATCGGAAGAAAAATTGGTATGACACAAATATTTGACGAAAAAGGAAATGTTATACCAGTAACAGTTATAGAAGCTGGACCATGTGTTGTAGCACAAGTTAAAACAGTAGAAACAGATGGATACAACGCAGTTCAATTAGGATTTGGAGATGTAAAAGATAAACACATCAACAAACCAGAAGCAGGACATTTTGCAAAAGCAAAACTTGCTAACAAAAAACATTTAAGAGAATTCAAATTAGACGATGTAGAAAACTACAAAGTTGGAGATGAAGTAAAAGCAGATGTTTTTGTAGCAGGAGATAAAATAGATGTTCAAGGAATATCAAAAGGAAAAGGATTCCAAGGTGTTATCAAAAGACATGGACAACACAGAGGACCAATGGGACATGGATCTATGTATCATAGAAGACCAGGTTCAATGGGATCTACATCAACACCAGGTAGAGTATTTAAAGGTAAAAAACTACCAGGACATATGGGAAGAGTTACAGTTACAATACAAAACTTAGATGTTGTAAGAGTAGATATGGATAAAAATGTAATATTAGTAAAAGGTAGTGTTCCAGGAGCTAAAGGAGCTATCTTAAAAGTAAAATCAGCTGTAAAGGCTAGTAACTAGAAGGAAGGAGGAAGACGAGAATGCCAAAAGTAGATGTATTAGATATAAAAGGGAAAAAAGTTAGTGATATAGAATTAGCAGATAGTGTATTTGGAATTGAACCAAATGAAGCTATAGTACATAGCGTGTTAGTAAACTATTTAGCTAATCAAAGACAAGGTACACAAAGTACAAAAACAAGAGCAGAAGTTTCTGGTGGTGGTAAAAAACCATGGAGACAAAA
>CALXJZ010000058.1 GCA_944388745.1 uncultured Clostridia bacterium | reverse complement strand
AGAAGAAGATGGATTATAAAATAGGAGATATTGTTAGAACTAAAAAGAAACATCCTTGTGGTAGTAAACTATGGGAGATTACAAGAGTTGGTGTTGATTTTAAACTTAAATGCCAAGGGTGTGGTCATGTTGTTGTTCTGGAAAGACCAAAGGCTTTAAAAGCAATTACCAAATTGGAAAAAAGAGCTGACAAAATAGATGAACAAGAAAGCTAAAAAGAACCAAATATTTAGCACGAAGCTAGATATTTGGTCTTTTTCTATTACAGTTATTTTGAAAAATTTATTCATCATCTAAGATATATGAATCAATGAAATTCCAAACATCATCTTTATAAATTTTTCTTTCAGAAGAAAAAGGTAAAGTTGGAATATCACCAATTGGATTTAATTGCTTTTGAAGATCTTTTACTACACCGTCAACTTTAGTAACAGCGATTTTATCAGATTTGTTAGCTAAAATTAAGCAAGGAAATCCAGATGAAATTATATATCTATACATTAATCTATCATTGTCAGTTGGGTTATGACGAATATCTATTAAAAATATAATTAAAGCAATTTCTTGTCTTTTTGCTAAGTATTCTTCAATAAAGTGTCCAACTTGTTCTTGCTCTTTCTTAGACATTTTACTATATCCGTAACCAGGTAAATCTACGAAATAGAAAGTATCGTCAATGTTATAAAAATTGATTTGACGTGTTTTTCCAGGTGCACTACTGGTTCTTGCTAATTTTTTTCTATTTATCATTGTGTTTATAAAACTAGATTTTCCAACATTAGATTTTCCAACTAAAACAATTTCTGGTAATCCATTTTTTGGATATTGCTTTGGACCAACTGCGGATATTTCAAATTTTGGGTTTTTTACTATCATAAATTTTCTCCTTTACAATTAAGGCATTATTTTCTCAATTCCACCCATATAAGGTCTTAAAACCTCTGGAACAATAACACTACCATCAGGTTGATAATTATTCTCCACAATAGCAATAAGCATACGAGGTGGGGCAACAACAGTATTATTCAAAGTATGAGCAAAATAATTACCTTTTTCACCTTTAATTCTAATACCTAATCTACGAGCTTGAGCATCTGTTAGATTAGAACAACTACCAACTTCAAAATATTTCTTTTGTCTTGGAGACCATGCCTCAACATCACAAGATTTTGCCTTTAAATCAGCCAAATCTCCAGAACAACATTCCAAAGTTCTAACAGGAATATTCATGCTTCTAAAGAATTCAACAGTATAAGACCACATCTTATCATACCAATTCCAGCTATCTTCTGGCTCACAAACAACAATCATTTCTTGTTTTTCAAATTGGTGAATTCTATAAACACCACGTTCTTCTATACCATGAGCACCTTTTTCTTTTCTAAAGCAAGGAGAATATGAAGTCATTGTATAAGGCATATCTTCTTTTCTCAAAATTTGGTCTTTGAATTTTCCAATCATTGAATGTTCAGAAGTACCAATTAAATATAAATCTTCACCTTCAATTTTGTACATCATTGCATCCATTTCTTCAAAACTCATAACACCAGTTACAACATCTGACCTAATCATATATGGTGGGATACAATAAGTAAATCCTTTATTAATCATAAAATCTCTTGCATAAGTCAAGACAGCAGAATGAAGTCTTGCAACATCACCTAATAAATAGTAAAAACCATTTCCAGAAACACGTCTTGCACTATCTAAATCAAGTCCACCTAAATTCTCTAATATTTCACCATGGAAAGGAATTTCATAATCTGGAACAACAGGTTCACCAAATTTTTGAATTTCAACATTTTCGCTATCATCTTTACCAATAGGAACTGATTCATGCATAATATTTGGTATCTTCATCATTCTAGTCTTGATTTCTTCTGAATATTGACTTTCTAATTTTTCATTTTCTTCTAATTTGTTATTTATTTCTTGAACTTGTCCTTTTATTTTTTCAGCCTCATCTTTATTTCTAGTTTTCATAAGTTCACCAATCTTTGAACTTAAACTTTTTCTTTCAGCTCTTAAATTATCACCATTTAATTGAGCTTCTCTATTTTTCTTATCTAATTCAATAACTTCATCAACCATAGGTAACTTTTGGTCTTGAAATTTTTTCTTTATATTTTCCTTTACAATATCAGGATTTTCTCTTAAAAACTTAATATCTATCATAAAATATCCTCCTATTTTAAATAGTTCTTTTCAATATCATCTACTAATTCAAATCTTACCTTTTGACCAGTAATATTATCAGGTCTTTCAGGTATATTTCTTCTAAAAACATTTTCTCAGGTCTTACCCAAATGAAGCGTCCATCATCTCTATTATATAAAGGTTTGTAAACTACCATTCTTTCTTTAGTTTCCGAGTCATAAGCCACATTTTCTACGAAATAATAATTACCTTTGAAATGACGGTAAACTCGTCCAATTTTTACTTCTTTCATTTTCTCACAATCCTTTCTCGTGATAACATTATTCACAATTCATAACCATTTGATATTTGTGATTAACTAATGATATATTTATATATTTTGAAGTATATTGTGAGGACCTTTCTAGAAAATGTTTGAACGTATGTGGATTACATTTTCTTGAATGGGGATTACGGAAAAATATATAAATATATCATTAGTAATTATCAGATTAGCTTTGAATTGTATTGACATTATATAATAAAAAGTGAAAAATAGCAATAAAACACTTGATTTTTATAAAAAAATCTGATACAATAATGTGCGTATTAAACACACCTAAGCTAGTTTTACGGGAAGTGCCTTAAAAAAGGTCCTAAGAAACAAAAACTTAAGGTGGAAGAAATAACAAAAAGGGAGGAATAAAAAATGGCAGTAGTTGCAATGAAACAATTACTTGAAGCAGGTGTACACTTTGGACACCAAACAAGAAGATGGGATCCTAAAATGGCTGAATACATATTCCAAGCTAGAAACGGAATTCACATCATCGATTTACAAAAAACATCAAAAAAATTAGATGAAGCATATGCCTTCATCAAAGAACAAGCAGAAGAAGGAAAAACAGTTCTATTCGTAGGAACAAAGAAACAAGCACAAGAATGCATGAAAGATGCAGCAATCAAATGTGGAATGTACTATGTTGATCAAAGATGGTTAGGAGGAATGCTAACAAACTTTGAAACAATCCGTGCAAGAGTACAAAGATTAAAAGACTTAGAAACAATGGCAGAAGATGGAACATTTGATGTATTACCTAAAAAAGAAGTAATCTTACTTAAAAAAGAAATGGAAAAACTAGAAAGAAACTTAGGTGGAATCAAAGAAATGGATAAATTACCAGGAGTTATTTTCTTAGTAGATCCTAAAAAAGAAAGAATAGCAGTATTAGAAGCTAAAAAATTAGGAATTCCAGTAGTAGGATTAGTAGATACAAACTGTAATCCAGAAGAAGTAGATTACCCAATTCCAGGAAATGACGATGCTATAAGAGCAGTTAGCTTAATTGCAGATGTTATAGCAAATGCAGTTATTGAAGGAAAACAAGGAGAAAGTTTCGAACCTGAAGCAGAAGCTGAAGAACAAGAAGTAGAAACTGAAGAACCTACAAGTATTGAGGAAGTTGTTGAAACAGCTGAAGAAGAGCCTGTTGAAAAATAATTACAATTTTGGCTACGTCAAATTTCATTTAAAACGCGGTTACATACAAAAAGTATGCGCCCTTGCCTTTTAAATAAAATTTTCCTTGCCAAAATTTAATTCTTTTCCAACAAAATTATAAAAGATATAGATTAAATAAAGAAAGGGGCATTTTTTAATATAGTAATTGGATTTTCTAATAAAAAGTGTCCCTTGTCTTAAAATAAAAGGAGGAATTTTAGATGGTTACAGCAAGCTTAGTTAAAGAATTAAGAGAAAAAACAGGTGCAGGTATGATGGACTGCAAAAAAGTTTTAACAGAAACAGATGGAGATATGGAAAAAGCAATTGAATTATTACGTGAAAGAGGAATAGCAAAAGCAGCTAAAAAATCTGGAAGAATTGCAGCAGAAGGATTAGTTGAAGCATATGTTTCAGAAGATGGAAAAACAGGAGCAATTGTAGAAGTTAATTCAGAAACAGATTTCGTAGCAAAAAATGAAGAATTTAAAACATTTGTAATGAATGTTGCAAAACAAATAGTAGAAAAAAATCCAAAAGATGTTGAAGAACTATTAGCACAAGATTCAATTGAAGTACCAGGAAAAACTGTTAATGAAGTATTAGTTGAAAAAATAGCTACAATTGGAGAAAACATGACTATAAGAAGATTTGCAAGATTTGAATCAGAAGGATTAGTTGAAAAATATATCCATGGAGATGGAAAAATAGCAGTTTTAGTAAATATGAAAAAGGGAACATCAGAAGTTGCAAAAGACATTTGTATGCAAATTGCAGCAGCAAGACCAGAATATTTAAATGAACAATCAGTTCCTGCAGAAAGAGTTGAAAAAGAAAAAGAAATTTTAAAAGCTCAAACAATGAATGAAGGAAAACCAGAAGCAATTGCAGAAAAAATAGTACAAGGAAGAATTGGAAAATTCTTTGGAGAAATATGCTTAGTAGACCAAGACTTCGTAAAAGACCCAAATAAAAAAGTATCACAAGTATTAAAAGAAAATGACGCAGAAGTAGTAGAATTTGCAAGATTCGAAAAAGGTGAAGGAATCGAGAAAAAAGAAGAAAACTTTGCTGAAGAAGTTATGAAACAAGCAGGAATTTAAGAAAAAATTAAGAAATATACCAAAAATGGTATATTTTTTTTAATTTATATGATAGAATATCTCTGATAAGAATATAATAAGGAGAGTGGAAAAATTGTCAGAAGTAAAATACAAGAGAGTATTACTAAAATTAAGTGGAGAGGCATTAGCAGGAGAACAAAAGACAGGAGTAGATGTAGAAACAGTAGGAAAAATATGTGATAAAATAAAAGAAATAGTAGATATGGGAGTACAAGTAGCAGTAGTAGTAGGAGGAGGAAACTTCTGGAGAGGAAGAAACGGACATCAAATGGAAAGAACAACAGCAGACTACATGGGAATGCTTGCAACAGCAATGAATGGACTAGCACTTCAAGATGCACTAGAAGCAAGAGGAGTATATTCAAGAGTACAAACATCAATCGAAATGAGAGAAATAGCAGAACCATTTATACAAAGAAAAGCAGAAAAACATTTAAATAGAGGAAGAGTAGTAATATTTGCATGTGGTACAGGACATCCATACTTTACAACAGACACAGCAGCAGTACTAAGAGCAATAGAAATAAAAGCAGAAATAATACTACTTGGAAAAACAGTAGATGGAGTATATTCAGCAGATCCAAAATTGGATTCAACAGCTACAAAATATGATGAAATATCTTATATGGAAGTTTTAGAAAAAGATTTAAAAGTTATGGATTCAACAGCAACAGCAATGTGTAGAGATAATGATATGCCTTTATTAGTATTTGAAATAGTAAAACCAGAAAATATAGTAAAAGCTATTAAAGGTGAAAAAATAGGAACAATAGTTAGATAGGAAGAGGAGAGATAAAAATGGATTATACAAATTTAAAAGAAAAAATGGAAAAGTCAATAAGTGTATATAGTGAAAGACTAGCAGAAGTAAGAGCTGGTAGAGCTAACCCAGCAATTTTAAATAAGGTAAAAATAGACTATTATGGAACACCAACACCAATAAATCAAGTAGCAGGAATATCTGTTCCAGAAGCAAGACTAATAGTAATTCAACCATGGGACGCAAGTATCTTAAAAGAAATAGAAAAAGCAATTTTGACATCAGAAATTGGAATAAATCCAAACAATGATGGAAAAGTAATAAGACTAGCTTTCCCTGAATTAAATGAAGAAAGAAGAAAAGAAATAGTGAAAGATGTTCGTAAAATGGCTGAAGAAGCAAAAGTTGCAGTTAGAGCAATAAGAAGAGAAGGAATAGATGAAGCTAAAAAAGAGCAAAAAGAAGGAAATATTACTGAAGACGAATTAAAACAAGCTGAAAATGAAATTCAAAAAATTACAGACAAAAGCATTGAAGAAATCGATAAAATATTAGAAAGTAAAGAGAAGGAAGTAATGTCTGTTTAAAAAATTGAAAACATTCGGGAGACAGAAATGAAATTTAAAGAGGAATTAGAAGAATACCAAAATAAGATAAATGAAGAGTTAGTAAAATATTTAAGAAAAAGTAATTGCCCAGAAAAGGTTTTAAATGATTCCATGGAGTATAGCTTAATGGCAGGAGGAAAACGTTTAAGACCTATTTTAGTAATGGCAACATTCGAAATATTTGAAAAACAAACAGTCAGATGTATGCCATATGCAGTTGCAATAGAAATGGTACATAATTTTTCGCTAATTCATGATGATTTACCAGGAATTGATAATGATGATTTTAGACATGGAAAACCTACAAACCATAAAAAATTTAATGAAGCAACTGCCATTCTTGCAGGTGATGGCTTATTAAATTATGCATATATGGTTATTAGTGAAGATTTAGAAAATACTTCAAAGCAATTAGCAGAAGCAAATATAAATACAAGCGAATTGCAAAATAAAATAAGAATTTTCAAAGAATTTTCACGGAGCAGTTGATAGAATGATTGCAGGAGAATATATAGACACTGAATTAGAAGGAAAACAAATTTCTGAAGAAACTCTTGAATATATTCATAAAAACAAAACAGGGGCTTTATTAAGATTATGTGTAAGAATGGGAGCAATACTTGCAAATGCAAGCAAACAAGATATAAATAAGCTAACAAATTATGCAGAAAAAATTGGTTTAGCATTTCAAATAAAAGATGATATTTTATCAGAAGAAGGAAATGAAAAGGTTTTAGGTAAGCCAGTTGGAAATGATAAAGAGTTAGAAAAATGTACATATGTATCACAATATGGACTAGAAAAATCAAAAGAAATTCTAAATCAAATAACAAAAGAAGCAATAGATGAATTAGAAGAATATGGAGAAAAGGCAGACTTTCTAAGAGGTTTAGCTGTATATATTCAAAATAGAAACAAATAAGAGAGGTTGAAAAATGGATTTTGATAAGAATTATATGCCAAAACATATTGCAATCATAATGGATGGAAATAGAAGATGGGCAAAAGCACAAGGAAAACCAGCAAGTTTTGGACATAAAGAAGGAGCAAAAACACTTGAAAAAATAGTAAGATATGCAAATAAAATAGGATTAGGATATATAACAGTATATGCCTTTTCAACAGAAAACTGGAAAAGAGCAGAAGATGAAGTAAAAGCTTTAATGCTATTACTACAAAATTATTTAGATGATTACTCAAAAAGAGCAGATACAGAAAATATAAGAGTAAAAATATTAGGAGATATATCTGCACTTTCAGAAGGAATGCAAAAAAGTATAATAAAATGTATGGAAAGAACAAAAGATAATACAGGAGTAACATTTAATATTGCATTAAATTATGGCGGAAGAAATGAAATAGTAAAAGCAGTAAAAGAAATAGCCCTGCAAGTGCAATCAAGTGCAACAAAACCAGAAGATATAACAGAAGAAATGATATCAGAACATTTATACACAAAAAATGAGCCAGACCCAGACTTAGTAATTAGAACAAGTGGGGAATTAAGATTAAGTAATTTCTTGCCATGGCAATCAGTATATTCAGAATTATTATTTGTACAAAAAAATTGGCCGGATTTTACTGAAGAAGATTTAGACAATGCAATAATAGAATATCAAAAAAGAACAAGAAAATTTGGAGCAAATTAAAGGAGAGAAACATGGATATAAAAAGAATAACCTCTGGACTATTAGGATTTCCACTAGTATTAATAATTTTATTAATTGGGAATAAATATATAGTAGATATAGCATTAGCAATAATTGCATTACTTGCAATGAATGAATATTTTAATGCAGTACAAAAAGTATCAAATCCGGTAAGATGGGTAGGATATTTAAGCTGTTTTAGTATAGCACTAATACACTTAGTACCAGCAGAAGCATTAACTATGGTAGTAACACTTTCAGTACCAACAATTTTACTAATATTATTTGCACAAGTAATTGCAACAGAAATGAGAACAACCTTCAAAGATATTGCATATACTTTTTTAGGAATATTTTATGTAGTATTTTTCATGATATTTGTAGCACTTATAGATGGTATGCAAAATGGAAAAATATTAATATGGTATGCAATAATTGCAGCATGGGGAACTGACATATTTGCATATTTTATAGGAAAACATTTTGGAAAACACAAATTTAGCAAAGTAAGTCCTAAAAAATCAATAGAAGGATGTATAGCAGGAACAGTAGGAGCAATACTATTAATGTTATTGTACACATATGTAGCAAATACATTCTGGGGTATGAACTATTCTTATGGATTTATAGCTATGATATCAGTAATACTTAGCTTAATTGGACAAATAGGAGACTTTGCAGCATCAAGTATTAAAAGATATGTAGATATAAAAGATTATAGCAATCTTATACCAGGTCATGG
>CALXJZ010000057.1 GCA_944388745.1 uncultured Clostridia bacterium | reverse complement strand
TCTTACAATTAGTATAGTGTATAACTTAAATATATTATTTAATATTTAAACTTGATTTTACTTTTACAATATACCTTTTTATAAAAAAATAAAAAAATTTAAAAATATGCTTGACAAGTGATGAAAAAGTTAGTATAATAAATCTCGTCGAAAGGACATGGTCGCTTAGCTCAGCTGGGAGAGCATCTGCCTTACAAGCAGGGGGTCACAGGTTCGAGCCCTGTAGCGACCACCATGTTTTTACGGCCCGGTAGTTCAGTTGGTTAGAACGCTAGCCTGTCACGCTAGAGGTCGACGGTTCGAGCCCGTTCCGGGTCGCCATTTTTTTATTATAAAGAAAAATGGCTTCATAGCTCAGTTGGTAGAGCAGAGGACTGAAAATCCTTGTGTCACTGGTTCGATTCCAGTTGAAGCCACCATACCATAATTCGAAGAGTAGATTTAGGTCTGCTCTTTTTTTGTTTGAATTTTATGATACAATATGGTTAGTAAATTTTAGAGGGTATAAAATTTTTGATAATAGAGCAGATTTAGTAATTCATGAAACACTTGGCAAAGTGTTTAGAAAATTTTAAATAGAAAAGAAATTTGGTATTAATAATAAAATTTATAAAATATTAAAAAAACATTGTAAAAAAATGGAAAATAAGTATAATAAAAAAATCCTTTTCAAAGGAAATCTTTGTGAAAGGAGGAACACTCATGAATAATTTTTGTTACTTAATTAAGCTAAATATAGTATACTATATTTTTTATTATATGTCAAACGATTTTGAAAAATTCATTTTTACTAATTTTTATAATATTTTTTGAATTTTCGTTACCGAATATAGCTTTTTTTTTGCCAAAAATTACTTGACAACACAAAGAAATTGTATTAAAATAGAAAATTGGTTAGGAGGCTAACAATATGAAAAAAGAATATGAAATAGGTGCTCAAATACACATGTTGTCAAGGAAAATCAAGAGAAAATTAGATGAAGCATTTGTAAGTTATGGAATAACAGGAGTCCAAGCAATTATGTTGAAATTCATAAATGACAAATCACGAGAAGGAAAAGTATATGCAAAAGACATAGAAAGTGAATTTGACATGAGAAGAGCAACAATTGCGGGAATTTTGCAGTTACTAGAGCAAAATAAATTAATAACAAGAAAAGCAGAAGGTAGTGATGCAAGATTAAAAGAAATAACAATAACAAAAAAAGCATTGGAAATAATAAATAATGTGGATTCTAGTATTGCAGAACTAGAAAAAAGATTAGAAAAAAATATGTCAAAAGAAGAAAGAGAAAACTTTTTAAAAACCCTAGATAAATTATCAAAAAATTTATCACAGAATTAGATTCAAAAAATAATATAGAAACAGAGTTTTTTATAGGAAAACTAAAGATGTGTCCCAAAATGGACAAAAATGTCCAAACGGAAACGTCCCCAAACGGACAAAAGAAAGGAGAAAGATAAATGTTTAAAAAATTAGCAAAATACGTTAAAGAATACAAAAAATCGGCTATTTTAACACCAATATTTGTAATACTAGAAGTAGTAATGGAAGTAATAATTCCATTATTAATGGCTCAAATTATAGATGTTGGAATACAAAATGGTGATGTTAAGTACATTCTAGAAATAGGAGGACTACTAATAGTATCTGCAATATTATCATTAACATTTGGTATGTTATCAGGTAGATTTGCAGCAAAAGCATCAGCAGGATATGCAAAAAATCTAAGAAAAGAAATGTTTCATAAAGTGCAAGATTATTCTTTTGAAAATATAGACAAATTTTCCACATCAAGTTTAGTAACACGTATGACAACAGATGTAACAAATGTGCAAATGGCTTTTCAAATGATTATAAGAATATTAGTAAGAGGACCAATAATGATGATATTTGCGCTATTAATGGTAATATCAATAAGTGCAAAATTATCATTAGTATTTTTTGTAGCAATACCTGTTTTAGGTTTTATCCTATTTTATATAGCAAGAAAAGCACATCCTAATTTTGAAAAAGTATTCAAAAAATATGATAAGTTAAACAGAGTAGTACAAGAAAATGTAAGTGCAATAAGAGTAGTAAAAGCATATGTAAGAGAAGACCATGAAAAAGAAAAATTTAAAGAAGTAAATGGAGAAGTATATTCATATTTCAAAAAAGCAGAAAAAATTATTGCATTTAACGGACCAGTTATGCAATTTACAATTTATGCATGTATACTACTAATTTCATGGATAGGTTCACAACTAATTGTTGGTGGAGAAATGGGAACAGGTCAGCTATCTAGTATTATCACATACGCATGGCAAATATTATCAAGTCTTATGATGTTATCATTTGTATTTGTTATGATAATCATGGCACAATCATCAGCAGAAAGAATTTTAGAGGTTATAGAAGAAGAACCAACATTGAAAAATAAAGAAAAAACAGTTAAAGAAGTAAAAGCTGGTTCAATAAAATTCGAAAATGTAAGTTTTAGATATAGTGATGAGCAAGATGAAAATGCCTATGCACTGGAAGATATCAATTTAGATATTAAACCAGGTGAAACAATAGGAATAATCGGAGGAACAGGAAGTTCTAAATCAACTTTAGTTCAATTAATACCAAGACTTTATGATGTAACAAAAGGTTCAGTTAAAGTTGGTGGAGTTGATGTAAGAGATTATGATATTGAAACTTTAAGAGAAGAAGTTGCAATGGTATTACAGAAAAATGTATTGTTCTCAGGAACTATTGCTGAAAACTTAAGATGGGGAAAACAAAATGCTGACCAAGAAGAGTTAGAAGAAGCATGTAAACTAGCTCAAGCAGATGGATTTATAAAGGAATTCCCAAGCAAATATGATACAGTATTAGACCAAGGTGGAACAAACGTATCAGGAGGACAAAAACAAAGAATTTGTATTGCAAGAGCAATATTAAAACAGCCAAAAATCTTAATACTAGATGACTCAACAAGTGCAGTAGATACGAAAACAGATGCATTAATTAGGAAAGCATTTAGAGAAAAAATACCAAATACAACAAAAATAATAATTGCACAAAGAGTTTCATCAATTGAAGATGCTGACCAAATAATCGTTTTAAATGATGGAAAAATTGATGGAATTGGAACATCAGAAGAATTATTAAAATCAAACGAAATTTATAGAGAAGTATATGAATCACAAACGAAAGGAGGAGATGAAGATGCAGAATAAAAAAACAGGAAAAGCAAAAACAATAAAAAGACTTTTAAAATATGTAACAAAAGGATATAAATTCCAATTAGTTGTAGTATTAGTAAGTATTATAATAAGTGCGTTAGTTGGAGTTCTAGGAGTACAATTCATAAAATACTTAATAGATGACTTCATCACACCACTTTTGGGTGAGCAAAATCCAGACTTTACAGCATTATTAAATGTAATAATGGCAATGGGAGTAATATATTTAGTTGGAGTAATTGCAACATACACATATAACAGATTAATGGTAAATATCTCACAAGGAGTATTAAATAAAATCCGTGGTGAAATGTTTGACCATATGCAAAAACTTCCAATAAGATATTTTGATAGTCGTTCACATGGTGAAATAATGAGTACATATACAAATGATGTTGACACATTAAGACAAATGCTTAGTCAAAGTATTCCACAAGTATTTTCAGCATGTGTTTCAATGGTATCAGTTTTAGTAGCTATGTTTGCTACAAATATATATCTAACATTAGTTGTACTTGCAATGGTAGTATTGATGGTATTTGTATCAAGATATTTAGGTGGAAACAGTTCAAGATTTTTCGTTAAACAACAAGAAGATATAGGAAAAGTAAATGGATATATAGAAGAAATGATAGAAGGTCAAAAAGTTGTTAAAGTATTTAATTATGAAGAGCAATCTAAGCAAAGATTTGACGAATTAAATGAACAATTATGTGATAGTATGACAAAAGCTAATATGTATGCAAATATCTTAATGCCATGTATAGCAAATATTGGAAACTTAGGATATGTATTAGTTGCAGTAATTGGTGGTATTTTATCAGTAAATGGAATATTAACAATAGGAAGTATAGCAGCATTTTTACAATATGTAAAAGCATTTACAAACCCACTAGGTCAAGTGTCACAACAAATGAATTCAATAATTATGGCATTAGCAGGTGCTGAAAGAATATTTGAATTGTTAGATGAAGAACCAGAACAAGACGAAGGATATGTTACATTAGTTAATGCAAAAATGGAAAATGGAAAAATTGTAGAAAGCAAAGAAAGAACAGGAATGTGGGCATGGAAACATCCACATAAAGATGGAAGAATAACATATACAAGACTTCGTGGTCAAGTAGAATTTGAAAATGTACAATTTGGATATGAAAAAAATAAAAGAATATTACATGACATATCACTTGTTGCAAAAGAAGGTCAAAAAGTATCATTTGTTGGAGCAACAGGAGCTGGAAAAACAACAATTACTAACCTAATAAACAGATTCTATGATATACAAGAAGGAAAAATTAGATATGATAGAATAAATATAAGAAAAATCAAGAAGGATGACCTAAGAAGGTCTCTAGGAATGGTTTTACAAGATACAAGTTTATTTACAGGAACTATAAGAGATAATATTAGGTATGGAAAACTAGATGCAACAGATGAAGAAGTTGAACAAGCTGCAAAACTTTCAAATGCAGATAAATTTATAAAGCATCTTCCACATGGATATGACACAATGATTACAGGAAATGGGGAAGGTTTATCACAAGGACAAAGACAACTACTTTCAATTGCAAGAGCAGCTTTAAACAATCCACCAGTATTAATATTAGATGAGGCAACATCAAGTATAGATACAAGAACAGAAAAGATTGTTCAAGATGGAATGGATAAATTAATGAAAGGAAGAACAGTTTTTGTAATTGCTCATAGACTTTCAACAATTAAAAATTCTGATTTAATTATGGTACTAGACCATGGTAGAATTATTGAAAGAGGAAATCATAATGAGTTGATTGCTCAAAAAGGCACATATTATGGACTTTACACAGGAGCAATTGAGATTGATTAAAAAAGAGCCAGAAGGCATTTGCTTTCTAGCTCTTTTTCTCTTCGCTTACAAGAAATATGGTATATCATGCAGGTTAAGAAAATCTTTAACTTCTTTTTTCACTACTGGGGTAGCTTTTTTTGTAAAACTGAGCCGTTCGTCATAATCAATAACGGCAACAGTTTCCTGCAAAAGATTTTTGACGGTGATATAACCACTTGTGTGAATTGAATAGGTATATTTTTCTTCCATAATACCTGTCCTTTCTGCTTATACATAAGCTGAAACAAGAGTATTACTACTCCACAACACACCACCTAGATGGCTAAGGTTAAGTAATAATATAACATAATATGTATGAAATGTCAAAAATAAATTTTACTATGTACTTGTATAAAAATGACGAAAATAGTATAATGTTGATAGAGGAGAAGTATATGTCTAGTAAAGTATTAATATTATCTTGTGGAACAGGAGGAGGACACAATTCAGCTGCAAAAGCAATAAAAGAAAGTTTAGAAGATAAAGGACTAAATGTTGATTTTGTAGAATATTTAGATATTGTTAATCCTAAAATTAGAAAAGAAGTAAATAATTTATATATAAAAACAACCAAAGGAAATGGAAAAATATTTAAAGTAGTGTATAAATTAGGTGAAATGTATCAAAAAACCAATTTAAAATCACCAGTATATGCATTAAACTTTTTAAATAAAAAAAGATTGTATCAATATATAGTAGAAAATGAGTATAAATATATTATAACAACACATCTTTTTGCTGCACAAGCATTAACAGCCATAAAAAAAGAGCATGATATAAAATTTATGCAAGTTGCAACAGACTATGTGTGTATACCATTTTGGGAAGAAACAAATCCAGATTATTTTATAGTACCACACGAAGAATTAGAAAAAGACTTTATAGAAAAAGGAATAAAGCAAGAAAAATTATTACCATATGGAATACCAACAGCTAAAGCATATAGAGAGAAATATAATAAAGAAGAAGTAAAAAAGAATTTAGGATTAGATAATTCAAAGCAATATGTCCTTATATTAACAGGAAGTATGGGATTTGGAAATGTGACAGAAATGCTAAAAGAATTATTAAAAAACATAAAAGACGTAACTTTTATAGTTTCTACTGGGCATAATTCTAAATTGCAAAAAGTATTAGAAGAAAAATATAAAAACTTTGATAATGTTGTTATGCTACCTTTTACAGATAAAATAAGTGAATATATGAAAAGTAGTGAAATAATATTAACAAAACCAGGAGGGTTAACAACAACAGAAATTGCAACATTAAGAAAGCCTTTTATTCATACAATGCCAATACCTGGATGTGAAAATTATAACGCACAATTTTTTGAGAATAGAAAAATGTCAATAAGTTGTGATTCAATTGATAAAGTAGTAAAAAATACCAAAGAATTGATAAACAATAAGGAATTACAAGAAGAAATGGTTAAAAATCAAGAGAAATGCATTAGTCAAGATACTTGTGACAAAATATCAGAAATTGTTATTAAGGAAATAAAGTAGGGGAAGAGTATGAGAAGTAGTGAAGGAATTAAAAAGTTCGAAGAGCTTGAAGAATTTGAAAATTTTGTAGAGTTCGAAAATGAAAATATAATAGATTTGTGGCAACCACTTGAGTTTAACATAGATAAAAATTATGAATACATATCTAAAAGTAAAATATTTTCAATGGCTTCAAATCTAATATATTATGGAATTGCATATCCTATTTTAAAAGTTTTATTGAAGATTGTATATGACTTGAAAATAGAAGGAGAAGAAAATTTAGAAAACATTAAAGGTGGAGCAATAAGTGTTTCAAACCATGTACTTTTCTTAGATTGTGCAATGGTTGGGTTAGCTTTTGGAAAGAGAAAAGTATATTATACAACACAAGAAGAAAGTTTTAAAATTCCTTTTGTAAGGAAATTGATAAAATATTTGAGAGCAATTCCAATACCAAAAAGTATTGAGAACCTAAAATATTTTATAAAAGAGATGGATAAAACATTAAAAGAAGGAAATATAATTCACGTTTATCCAGAAGCGGCATTATGGCCATATTGCAATAAAATTAGAAAATTTAAAAATGGAGCATTTGATTTAGCAGTAAGGAATGACGTTCCAATTATACCTATTGTATTTACATTTAGAGAGCCAACTGGATATAGAAGAATATTTAAAACTAAAAAGGATGTAACGGTAAAAATATTAAAACCTATTGAAGGTGAAGATGGAGTGAATACAAAAGAAAGAGCCCAAAAATTAAAAGAGAAAGTATCTTTAGAAATGAAAAAACAATTAGTTTAAAATGAGGAGAGATAATGGAAGCACCAATAAAGAAAAATCAAGAATATATTGTTGATATTATAGACAACGGATTTGAAGGAGAAGGTATTGCCAAGATTGATAATTTTACAATATTTGTTCCAAATAGTATAAAAGGAGAAAAAGTAAAAATATTAATTGTTAAGGTATTATCTTCTCATGCTTTTGGAAAAGTATTAGAAATTATAAAAAAATCAGAATATCGAACAGAAAGTGATTGTAGTACATATAAAAGATGTGGAGGCTGTAATTTAAGACATATTAAATATGAACAAACATTAAAAATGAAGCAAAATGCAGTTCAAAGTTTAGTAAATAAAACCTTGAAAACAAAAATCCAAGTACAAGAAACACTTGGAATGGAAAATCCATATTTTTATAGAAATAAAGCACAATATCCACTTGGAATTGATAAGAATGGAAATCCACAAATTGGAGTTTTTGCTAACAGAACACATGAAATTATCCCAATTCAAAAATGTTTAATACAAAATGAGAAAAGTGAAAAATTAGCAAAGTTTGTATTTGAATGGATTGTTAAAAATAATATTAGCATATATGATGAAAAAACTAGAAAAGGACTTATAAGGCACATTGTTACTAAAATAGGAATTAAGACAAATGAAATAATGTGTGTGTTAGTTATAAATGGAAATACAATTCCAAAAGAACAAGAATTAGTAAAAGAAATATTAGAAAATTTCCCAGAGGTTAAAACAATTGTAAAAAATATTAATACAAAAAATACAAATGTGATAATGGGAAAAGAAAATGTTAATTTATATGGTAATGGATATATTGAAGACATTTTGGGAGAATATAAATTTAAAATATCTCCACTTTCATTTTATCAAGTAAATCCAGTTCAGGCAGAAAAGTTATATAATTTAGGTGTAGAAGCGGCTAAAATAGATAAAAATGACATAGTATTTGACTTATATTGTGGAATTGGAACAATTTCTTTATTTATGGCAAAATATACTAAGAAAGTTTATGGGATAGAAATTGTTGAAGATGCAGTTAAAGATGCAAAAGAAAATGCTTTGAATAATGGTGTTGATAATGTAGAGTTTTTAGCAGGTGACGTTGAAGATGTGCTAGATGAGTTGATAAATGAAAAGGGAGTAATTCCGGATGTGGTTATGGTTGACCCTCCAAGAAAAGGATTGGACAATAAGAGTATAGATAATATTTTGAAAATTCATCCTAAAAAAGTTGTTTATATTAGTTGTAACCCTGCGACTTTGGTTAGGGATTTGGCTAAGTTTGAGGAGTTGTATGAATTGAAGAGTATTAAGCCTGTTGATATGTTTCCGTTTACGAGCCATGTGGAAGTCTGTGCGTTGCTAGAGTTGAAAAATTGCCAGTAGTGCTTGAATTTACTAGCTTTCAAGATACAATAATGTTTCATAAAAGAGGTAGATTTGGACTAGAAAAAGTACAAAATTTTGAAATTAATGTTAAGGTTGTTTTAGATATGGAGTGTGGA
>CALXJZ010000056.1 GCA_944388745.1 uncultured Clostridia bacterium | reverse complement strand
GAAGCATCAATATATGTATATAATGAAGGAAAAGAAGATTATACACAAGTATTTGCACAGATGACAAAAAGAGATGGCTCATTTTTAGTCGCTAAAGAAGATACAGACAATTTTAGTTGGCAAGACTTAAAGGGAAAAGTGGTGATTCCGGGAAGAAAAGGTGGAGTGCCATACATGACCTTAGAATATGTACTTAAGAAAAATGGAATAAATCCTCAAACAGATTTAACCTTAGATGATAGTATCAAATTTGACTTAATGGCAGGAGCATTTGCAAGTGGAGATGCAGACTATGTTACACTATTTGAACCAACAGCATCATTAACAGAACAAGAAGGAAAAGGTTATGTTGTAGCATCAATTGGAGCTGAATCAGGGGAAATACCATATACAGCATATTTTGCTAAAAGAAGTTATATAGAAAATAATGAAGACACAATTCAAAAATTTACAAATGCGATATATAAAGGACAGCAATTTGTAAAAGAACATACAAGTATGGAAATTGCAGAAGCAATTCAAAGTTTCTTTCCAGATACAGACATAGAACAATTAGCTAATGCTGTTCAAAGTTATAAAGATATAGATGCATGGAATGAAACACCAGTTTTAAAAGAAGAAGCATACAATAGATTAGAAGAGGTTATGACAATGGCTGGTGAATTAGATGAGAAAGCACCATATGAAAAAGTCGTAAATAACAAATATGCAGAAAACGTTATGAAAAATATCAAATAATTTAATTTTAATCCTATTGTAAGCTTAAATAATAAAACACTGAAAGATATTAATCTTTCAGTGTTTTTCTATACTATATTTTTTAGAAGCTATCCACATTCATTTTTTTCAAAATAGTCATCTTTTTTGCAGCATTCTTCTTTCTTGCAGCAATCATCCTTTTTGTGACATTCTTCTTTTTTCCAGTAGTCATCTTTTTTACAACATTCATCTTTCTTCCAGCAGTCATCTTTTTTGTGACATTCATCTTCTTTCCAGAATTTATCTTTCTTGCAACAATCATGTTTTTTGTCACAGTCATCTTTGTCATGTTCTTTTTTATCGCAAAAATCCATTTTTCCATCTATGAAGCAATCACATTTTTCATGTTTGTCACCTTTTAAACATTTACCTTCATGATGACATTTTGCACATATTTTCAACTTGTTAGTATCATTTACCCAAATTTGAATAGCGTATGCTTTTCCAGGACATAATGGACCAAATACGAATTCTCCTTCTTTATCTGTAAATGTGTGTCCTATTGGTCTTCTTTCTTCTTTTCCATGTTCACAAACTATTTCAACTAATTTTACAACTGCATCACAAACTGGTTCTTTAAAACAATTTTTTACTACACCATATATTACATCACGATTATCTTCTGGTAAAGTGATGTCTAAGTCAAATTGTTTTCCTCCTGAAATCACACCATCTATATCTAGAATTGGGCAACAGTGTTTATTTTCATTCATTTCCATATTAAAAACTTCCTTTCTTTTTTTACCTATTATTACAATAATAGTGTTTATATATATTATGCAGAAAAATGTAGAATGTTGAAGAATAGAGTTGAAAAATAAATATTAATATATCTAGAAAATTTAAATAAAATAGATTATAATATTAACAGGAAAAGCTAAGGTTATATAAATGAAAATGAGGAAAATATGAATAAAAAAAGTTTAATTATAATATCAATAGAAATACTAATCTTAATTGTTGGAATAATATTTGTAAATAGTAATATAGTTGGGTATTTGCCAGAATGTTGGATTTATCAAAATACAGGAATTTTATGCCCGGGATGTGGTGGAACAAGATGCGTTATAAACTTATTACAAGGAAATTTCAAAGAAGCATTTTTTTCACACATGATTTTTTTTCTAACAATAATATATTTATTAATATGTAATTTGATATATATTATAAATCTAAATAGGAAAGAAAAAATAGCAGAGTGGATATATCCAAAATATTGGTATTCAATAATTTTTGTCATATTACTAATTTTATATACAATATTGCGAAATTTATTGTAAAATTTTTAATAATATAGTATAATTAGAATATGATAGACAATATGAGATTTTAAAATTAATATATAATACAAGGAGGAGATGCTCATGGAAAAAAATAAAGACGATATAATAGAAATAGAGAAAGTTGAAGAGACAAAACAAGAGAAAAATGAAGAAGTTAAGACAGAAGCACCAAAAGAAGAGCCTAAAGTAGAAGTTGTAAAAGAAGAAACTGAAAAAGACAAAAAAGGATTTAGTATAGCAGCTTTAGTACTTGGAATTATTGCAATTGTATTATGTTGTGTATGGTATATTTCAGTACCTTGTGGTATACTTGCAATAATATTCGGAATAATTGGAATAAAATCATCTAAAAAGGGAATGTCAATTGCAGGATTAATTACAGGAGCAATTGGTTTAGTAATTTCTATAATTATGTTTGTTGCTTTAGTATTTTTTGGAATGGTAATTGGACTTTCAGAAGGATTAGATAGCTTGGATTATGATAGCAGTTATTATGATGATTTTGATTTTTATAATAACAATAGGGCTTTATTTGATTAAAATATAACTAAATTTATGCATCTTAGATAATTAAATATCTAGGATGTATTTTTTTTGGACAAATTTACAAGAAAATCGTAACAAAATGAATTGTTGATTGTATAATAAATGAATGAGCATAAGCAAGGGGAGAAGGTTGAAAAATGAATCCAGAGGAGCAATTAGATAAAGAATTATATAAGAATTATTTAAATGGTGATAATAAAGCATTTGAGCAATTAGTTATAAAATACAAAAATCAGATTATATTCTTTATTTCAGGATATACAAAAGACATATCTATTGCAGAAGATATATCACAAGATGTATTTGTATATATTCTTTTAAATAAAGAAAAATATGATTTTCAGTATTCATTTAAAACGTACATATTTATGATAGCAAAATGTAGAGCAATAAATTATATAAAAAGAGAAAAGAAGGTTGTGAGTTTAAAAGAGGTTGAAAAGTTCACAAACGAAGATAAAGAATTAGAAGCTATAATTTATAAAAATGAAAATAATCAGATGTTAAATAAAAAGTTAAGAGAATTAAAGCCAGATTATCAAGCAGTAATTTATTTATCAACATTTGAGAAAATGAAATATAAAGATATAGCAAAAGTAATGAATAAAAATATAGGACAAGTTAAATCATTATTGAACAGAGCTAAAAAGAAATTAAAAAAATCATTAGAAGAGGAGGGTATGACATATGAAGGATAATAGACAATATATAGAAGAAATCTATAAAAAGGAAAAGAATTTAAGAAACAGTAAAATTAAAAATAAATTTTATCAGACTGAATTTAAAATGAATAAATTTGCTCCAATAAAAATGGTAGCAACTTTTGTATTAGCGATTGGAATCACAGTGGGGATAGGGTATGCAAGTGTAGTAACCTACCAGAAAGTATGGAAAGAGCCAGAAGAATACAAAATTGCATACAAGAAAATTGGTGATGCATATATAGTTGAGGAAGAAGAAAAAATTTTAGAAGAAGAGATGGCTGATTGTATTTCTAAAGATGAAGCATTAAAAAAGGGAAATGAAGTGTTAAAAAAATTTGGAATTAATGCAGAAACTCAGACAGGTTCAATGTTAATTGATTCATCAAAAAGAGAAAAATCATGGGTAGTATATGGCGGAAATGCATCAATTGAAATTAATGCTACTAATGGAGAATTTAAAAGTTTGAGTATTCCATCAACAGGAAGAGATGTTTCAGGGCGTTCGACAAAAGAAGAAGCACTGGAGGTAGCATATGATTTTTTGAATAGATATCAAGAGGACAGTCAAGATTATGAAATTGTAAAATTAAATAATAATATGGGAACAGAAGAGGATTCATATATTTGGTATGCGACTTTTGAAAGGAAGTATGGTGAGTTATATAATCATTATGACTATGTGAATATTGGCTGGATTCCTGGAATAAATGAGATTTATTCATATTCAGTAGAAAGTAAAAAGTTTGAAAATAATCCAGTAGAATTATCGAAAGAAGATGCTATAAAAATAGCAGAGGAGAAAGATAAGCAAATAGAGCCAGATGCACATATTAAAGAAATTAAGGCAGATATTAGAATTGAAAAGATGAATAGTGATGCATATGAGAGAGAAAAATTTGGAGATGAATATCAAAAACAAAGAGAGTTGCCTATTGGAGAAAAGACTTATTATATTACAGAAGAAAGAGTTCGAAAAGTATGGATTGTAACTTTAAAATATGATAAAATTAAAGAGGGAGAGCTTTCTGATTATAGCTATTTTGTTGATGCAACTACAGGTGAGATTATAGGCGGTGAGCCTTGGGATTATTTTGAATCAGAAAGTGATATAGACCAATATAACTATATTGAAAATGGAAGCGGATTAGTCATAAAATAGTAAGCTATTAAAAGGAAAGGTATGATACAAGTTATCATAGAGTATTGAGATGAGAAAAAAGGGTAGAAAAGAAAAGTTAAATAGATTAGCTAATATACATGTCTTACAATTGTCTATAATTCTATTTTTATTGATAATTATAGCAGTAGTAGTTATTGTGGCAAGAAAAGTTATTATAAGTGATGGACAAGCTCCTAATTTTGAAGCAGAAATTGAACAGATAGGTAATAGCGATGATTCTGAGAAAGAAGGAGACACAACTAATTTAGAAAATCAGACTAGCACAGAAAATGAAACTAATACAACTGATACAGTAACAGTATCTAATAATTTGACTTTATTAGATGACTGGCAAATAAGGCTTGTAAATAGAGAAAATCCATTATCAGATGATTTTACTGTTGAGCTTGAAAATTTAGATGCTTCTAGAAAATTTGATAAAAGAGCAATAGGACCATTAAATCAAATGATATGTGATATGAGAGACCAAGGAATAAAAAATATTTGGGCTCAATCAACTTACAGAAGTATAGAATACCAAAAAGGTTTGTATGAAAAAAGTATTAACAAATATTTAAAACAAGGAAAGAGTCAAGAAGAAGCTCAAAAGTTGACTGATGAATATATAAATAAACCAGGAACAAGTGAACATCATTTAGGACTGGCTGTTGATTTTAATAATGTAGATGAAGGTTTTGAAAACACTAAAGCATATGAATGGTTGCTTGAAAATGCAAGTGATTATGGCTTTGTTTTAAGATATCCAAAAGAAAAAGAGGATATAACAGGTATTGAATATGAGCCTTGGCATTGGAGATATGTTGGACCAGAACATGCTAAGAAAATGAAAGAACAAAATTTGTGCTTAGAAGAATATGTGTTAGGTTCAAGTTTAGTTTAGTATATAAAATAGTATGTAAAGTCAAATTTGATGATAAAAAAGGCACTGCATATGCAATGCCTTTTAATATGTAATTTTTCCATTTAATAAATCGTCATTTTGAATCCAATCATTTACATCAATTGTAGTGTAGTTATTTTTATCAATTCTAACATACACATTTTTGATACCAGAATTAATTATAAGTTTTCTACACATTTGACAAGGAAGAGCACCTTCCTCATAATCTTTAGAGTTATGTCTGATGCCAACTAAATATAAATCAGCATTTATCATATCTTTACGTGCAGCACTAATCATAGCATTTTGTTCGGCATGTACACTTCTGCAAGCATCATATCCAGAATGTCTAACATTTGGAAAAATTTTTTTCTTAGTACAAACACCTAAATCAATGCAATTTTTTCTTCCTCTTGGAGCTCCTGTATATCCAGTAGATATGATTTCATCATTTTTTACAATTATTGCTCCAAAGTTCTTTCTAAGGCATGTTCCTCTTTCTGAAATTGTTTCTGCTATGTCTAAATAATAGTTTATTTTATCAATTCGTTCCATATTTAAATCTCCTTGAATATTTCTAGTTATTTTGTATTTTATCAGATTTATATAATTTAGTCAAAAATGGAAAATTATGTTGATGTTTTAGAATAAAAGTGGTATAAATGTGTTAGAAATAAAGGTCAAAGGCTAAAATGAATTTGTGCCTTGAGAAAGGAATGATAATAAAGATGAAAAAAGCAAGTGTTAAAGACTATTTAGGGAAAAATGTTCATGTGGTTGTGGACAGAGCAATGGCTTCGAAACATCCAAAACATGGATTTATATATCCAATAAATTATGGTTATATTCCAAATACAATTAGTGGTGATGGAGAAGAATTAGATGCTTATATTATAGGTGTATTTGAAGCAGTAAAAGAATTTGATGGTGAATGTATAGCAGCAATACATAGAATGAAGGATGATGACGATAAGTTGGTAGTTGCACCTGAAGGTAAGATATATACTAAGGAACAAATTGAGGCTTTGGTAGAGTTTCAGGAAAGATTTTTTGAGCATCAGATTATAGAAAAAATTAGATAAATGAGGGCAAAGAAAGAAAAATGATAGATGTAGAAGAATATTTAAATAATTTTTTTAGAGGAACTAAAAATCCATCGTTAAAGGCAATGCAATATTTTATTGATAGTTATGATAATTTTGATAAAAATATGAAATTTATTCATATTGCAGGTACAAATGGAAAAGGAAGTTGTACAGAAATAATTAGTAATATATTAATTAAACAAGGCTATAAAGTTGGAAAATTCATGTCTCCGCATTTGACAAGATATAATGAAAGAATTAGTATAAATGGAGAAGAAATTTCTGATGAAGAAATGGCAAATATAATTGAAGAATTAAAACCAAAAATAGAAAATTATAATAGAACAGAAAAAGTGAATATTACTCTATTTGAACTAGAAACAATAATGGCATTATTATATTTTTATAGAAAAAATGTCGACTTTGTTGTGTTAGAAACAGGATTGGGAGGGTTGTATGATTGTACAAATATAATAACAAAACCTATAGTGTCTGTTATCACCTCAATCGGTTATGACCATATGCATATTTTAGGAAATACCTTGCCAGAAATAGCATACCAAAAGGCGGGAATTATAAAAGAAAACTCAAATACAGTAATATTTGAGGAAACATCTGAAATAGATGAAGTATTTACTAATCAATGTAAAATAAAAAATAACAATTTGCATATTGTTAGAAAATCTGATATTTCAAATTATAGTTTTGATAATAAATTTCAATATTTTGATTATAAAGATATAAAAGATTTAAGTATTAATCTAAAAGGAAAAATGCAAATTCAGAATGCCAGTTTATGTATAGAGGTAATGAATATTCTAGATGAGAATGGTTATAAAGTCGATATAGAAAATATAAAAAATGGTTTGAGAACAGTTATTCATAAAGGAAGAATGGAAGAATTGAATAGTAATC
The DNA here is from genome assembly GCA_944388745.1 of uncultured Clostridia bacterium. GTDB lineage: Bacteria > Bacillota > Clostridia > TANB77 > CAG-508 > CAG-269. Next base: position 1,616 of record CALXJZ010000056.1, on the reverse strand, counting down.
CGAGAATTGTTTATGATGGAGCTCATAATGAACCAGCAATTAGAAATTTACAAGATATGGTGAAAATGTACTATAATAATTTTCAAAGAGTGTATATAATATGTATTTTGAAGAGAAAAGATTATAGAACTATGTTGAAGCTATTATCAAAAGATTCAAATGCAATGTTTGTTTTAACTTCTGGTAATGATGAAGAAAGATATGCTTCAAAAGAAGAGTTGTTTGAGTGTATAAAGGAATTTGTTGGTACAGATAGGATATGTAAGAAAGAGTTAAGAGTTGCAATTTCAGATGCAATGAAAAGTCAAGATAATATTGTAAATTTAGTAGTCGGAAGTTTTTATGCATACTCAACAGTTGTTAATGAAATAGAGAAAATTATAAATAATTGATGAAAAATGGAAATTTAGGAGGAGTATATGGAAGAAAAAATTGATGTTCTTAATGAATTAGGAGAATTTACTGGAAAAGTTGCAACAAGAGATGAATGTCATCAAAAAGGATTATGGCATAGAGCCGTATATGCATTTATTATAGATAAAAAAGGAAATGTGTTATTACAGAAAAGAAGTGCAAACAAGAAGATGTGACCCAGCATGTGGGATGTTACAGTTGGAGGACATGTTGATAGTAATGAGTTTGGAAGACAAGCATTAATAAGAGAAGTTAAAGAGAAACTAGGAATTGATATAAAAGATGATGAGATTAAATACTTAATAGGTTCAACTTCTATAAATAAAAAAGAAAATATTATAGACAAGCATTATAATGAATGCTATTTGATTACAAAAGAAATAGATATAACAAAGATAGATTTACAGGAGGAAGAAGTTTCAGAAGTAAAATATTTTACTAAAAAAGAAATATTAGAAAGAATAAATAATAATTATGAAGGATTAACAGAGAAAACTGGACCATGGAATTTTTTAGAGAGGATATTAAATAACTATATGTTATAATGTATTAAACAAACAAAAAATATGTACATACTTAGTATCAATAATCAATTACTTTTATGATAGAAAATGAAAATAAGTTATTTTAGGATTTGGAAATGGATTACTAATTTTTGAGTTAGTAGTCTTTTTTATTGAAATTAAGGCAAAATGGTATTGCAATAGTTTTTTTGAAATTATATAATTACTATAAATTTATAAAAGTTAAGAAAAGAGGTAAAAAATATGATTCATAAAATGAAATTAAATGAAAGTCCATTTGAAAGAATAAAAAATGGAACAAAAACAATAGAATTTAGATTATATGATGAAAAAAGGAAAAAAGTAAAAATCGGAGATAAAATAGAATTTTCAAAGTTACCAGATTTACAAGAAAAAATATTGGTAGATGTATTAGATATATACAGGGATAAAACATTTGAAAACTTATTTAAAAAAATTTATACAGATGAGGAAGAAATAGAAAGAAAGACAAAATCAATGTATCAATTTTACTCAAAAGAACAAGAAAGAGAATATGGCGTTGTAGGAATAAAAATTGCTTTATTAAGTAATAGTTTTAGATGTACTTATGATAACTTAATAATTAGAAAAGTAAAATATGAAGATATTGAACAAATTGTTGATATAAATATCAAAGACTGGAAAAAAGTATATAAA
>CALXJZ010000055.1 GCA_944388745.1 uncultured Clostridia bacterium | reverse complement strand
TTTAAGAAATCTTCTTTTTCTCCACGATTTATTGCTAAAATTCTATGGCTTGGTATGTATTTTATTGCTTCTTGATAATCATAATACATTTCATAATTAGATTTTTCTTCTGGTTTTGCTGCTTTTGTTTCAATAAGACCTTCTCTATAACAAATTCTTTTTATTTGTTTTCTGTATTTTGGTTCATCTGAAATATTTTCTGCAATAATGTCTAATGCTCCTTGTATTGCATCTTTTGCAGTTGCAACTACTTTGTCTTTATTTTTCTTATCTTCTTCAGATAATTTGTCTATATTCACATATTTTTTTGCAATTTCTATTATTGGAGTTGTTTCTTTTTGTTCTATAATAATATTTGCAAGTGGCTCTAATCCTTTTGCTTTTGCGACCGTTGCTCTTGTTTTCTTTTTTTGCTTATATGGTCTATATATGTCTTCAACTTCTGCAAGTGTTTTTGCTATTGCAACTGCCTGTAATATTTCATCAGTTAATTTTCCTTGCTCATCTATTGATTTTACAACTTCTTCCTTTCTTTGTTCTAAATTTCTTAGGTAGTTTAATCTTTCTCCTAAGTCCCTAAGTGTTTCGTCACTTAGTCCTCCTGTTACTTCTTTTCTATAACGTGCAATAAATGGAATTGTGTTTCCTTCGTCAATTAATTTTACTGCCGCTTCTACTTGTTTTGTTTGTATGTTTAGCTCTTCTGCTATTGTTTTTATTATTTTTTCCATTGTATCAATCCTTTCAAATGATTTAGGGACGGAGAAAAAATCATCTCGTCTCTTAGTTTTTTAACGTGATTTATTTTATCACAATTTTTTTCAAATTGCTACATTTTTTCTTTGTATTTTTATGTCGATTATTGACATTTTTCATTTTTTATTTTATTCTAATAGTGTAGAAAAATTTAATTTTTTAATTGTTAGTTTTCTATAAGAAAATTAACCTTGTTTTATATGGAAAGATGCATTAAGCACTTTCCGATAAAATAGAATTTAAATAGGAGGGGATTTTATGAGTTCAGAATTAAGAGCTAAAGCTCGTGAAAAATTAACCGGAAAGTGGGGTAAAGCTGCGTGTATTTCTTTGGCTTATCTTGTTATTGCATTTTTAATTGGTTTCATTCAAGGTCATGTTGAAGAAAACTCTTTCTTAAATTTAATTGTTTCTATAATTGTATTTGTCATTGAAGTTCCTTTATCTTTTGGTTTAGTTTATTCTTTCTACAAATTATTCAAAGATGAAGAAACATCTGCTTTTGATTTTTGCAGTTTAGGATTTTCTAATTTTGGAAGAGCTTGGGGCGTTACATGGCAAACCATTTTAAAAATGATAGTACCTGTAATTTTAATGATTATTTCATATGTTTTAATTGCTTTCTCTATTTCTCTTTATGTGGCATCTTCTTTTTCTTATATTTATTCTGGTTCAACTTCTGGATTAGGTATGGCTGGTTTGTTGTCTATTGTAGGTATAATACTTTTGATTGTATCTGTAATTTGGGGACTTACTAAATATTATTACTATGCTTTATCTTATCTAATTGCAATAGATAATCCAGAAATGACTTCTAAAGAAGCTGTTGAAGAAAGTAGAAAGTTGATGAATAATAATCGTGGAAAATTATTTGGATTACAAATTTCATTTATCGGTTGGGCTATTTTAGCACTATTTACTTTTGGTATTGGTTATATTTGGCTTATTCCATATATGCAATTTGCAACTATTTGCTTCTATGATAAAGTAAAAGAAACAAATGCCTGAAATAGATTGACCAAAAAATTTAATTTTAAAATAAAATAAAAAAAGCATTAATATCCTAGTTTTCTAGTGAATTAATGCTTTTTTTCTAACTTGTTTTTATATTAATATATTTTAATCTTTTTTTATCTGTAATTGTATAATAAAATTGTTTCACTTACTTTGTTATACAAAATACTGCATATAGCGGAACTGATTTTATATTATTTGCTAATCCAAAATTATTTGCCGATATTCTAATCGCTAAATCTATTTTATTATTTTTCATAAAATAATTTAAACTTTTAGATTTTTTATTTTCGTTTGCTTTTACTTCTACTGGAATAATTCCTTGTGCTGTATCTATTAGAAAGTCAATTTCTGCTACTTGATTTTTTGCCCAATAATATAAACTATATCCATTTGCATGTAATTCATTTGCTACGTAATTTTCTGTAATAACTCCTTTATATTGAAAATTCTCATTTAACAATATTTTGTTTCTTGGTATTTCTAGTAATTCTGTCAAAATTCCTGTATCACTTAAATATAATTTAAATTTATCTTCTTCTATAAATCCTTTTAAAGGTGTTTCAAATTTATTAACAAAATAACATGGAATAACTAATTGACTTGATATAAGCCAATCTAAACTTGTTTCGTAATCTCTTCTTCTTGCATATGGTTCTATTTTTGCAAATTGAAATTTTTTATTTTCTTTTGCAAGTTGACTTGGTATATTTTTATATACTTTCTCAATTTTTATGGTTTCATAATAGTTTAATGTATATTTTTTCATATCTGCCAAATATGCATCAATAATGGATTTTAATATATTATTATCAAATTTTAAAATTTCTAACTTATTTTTTATTATATCGTTTATAGCCATTGGCATTCCACCTGTTGAAATAAATAACCTATAATAATTTAGTAGTTTTTCATGGATAGGATTGCTCATTTTCTTATTTTCGTTAAAACATTTTTTAATTTCTTCTATTACTTGTTCATATCCTATTGCAATTAAAAATTCCTCGAATGTCATAGGATACATATATTTAATTATTACTTTTCCAACAGGGAATGAACTTTGAAATCTTTTTAATTTTACACCTAGTAAAGAACCCGCACATATAATTTTATATGGAAATTCCGTTTCGCAAAAGTATTTTAATGCTGAAATTAGTTTTTCTGATTCTTGTATTTCATCAAAGAATATTACTGTATCTTCTTGTATTAGTCTTCCTAAGTATAGTTCCATTTTTTTTACTTTTTCTTCTGTATTTATTTGTTCATTAAAGATTTCTACAATTCCTTCATTGTCCATTAAGTTTATATATATATAATCTTTGTAATTTTCTTTGCAAAATTTATCGATAATATATGTTTTTCCTATTTGTCTTGCTCCTACTACCATAAGTGGTGTATTTTCATTTTGTTTTTTCCATTCTTCTAGTTCTTTCCAAAATCTTCTTTGCATTGACTTACCTCCTTTACATATATATTATATTATATTTTTTTCTTTTTATCAAGCCAATTTCACGTTTTTACGTGTTTTATTTTCATTTCTTTTCACGTTTTTATACGTTTTTTTGTTTCTCATTTCACGTTTTTATAGTTTTTGTTTGGTGTTTATTTCACACTTTTATAATCTATTTATATTTTATTACTATTTTTTCGAAAACACCCTTAATAAAAAAAACATTAGCAAATATTATCGTTTACTAATGTTTCTGTTTCTATTCAACTCCTAAATACTCATTGTATGTACATTCTTTATCAATCATTTGTCCATTTTCTTTAATATCTATGATTCTATTTGCTACTGTTTGAGTTAATTCATGGTCATGTGAAGTAAATAATATATTTCCGATAAATTTTTTCATACCTTCATTTACCGAAGTAATACTTTCCATATCTAGGTGGTTTGTTGGTTCGTCAAAAATTAAGAAATTTGCACCTGATAACATCATTTTTGAAAGTACACATCTAACTTTCTCCCCACCTGATAGAACACTTACTTTTTTCAAGGCTTCTTCACCGGAGAATAACATTCTTCCTAAGAAACTTCTAACATATGTTTCATCTGGGTCTTTTGAGTATCTTCTTAGCCAATCTGTTATTGTTTCATCTGTTTCAAATAAATAGTTATTATCTTTAGGAAAATATGAACTTGTAATAGTTGTTCCCCATACTAATTCTCCTTCATCTGGTTCTAATTCTCCTGCAATTATTTGGAACAATACTGTTTTTGCATTTTCATTATCTGCTAAGAATGCTATTTTATCATCTTGTTTTACTGTGAAAGATATATTATCAAGTAGTTTTACTCCTTCAACTGTTTTAGAAATATTTTTTACTTGTAAAATTTCTTTTCCCGGTTCTCTATCTGGTTTAAAGTCTACATATGGATATTTTCTGTTTGATGGTTTTATTTCTTCTAATTGTATTTTTTCTAATGTTTTCTTTCTTGATGTTGCTTGTTTTGATTTTGAAGCATTTGCACTAAATCTTGCAATAAAGTCTTGTAATTCTTTAATTTTTTCTTCTTTCTTTTTGTTTTGTTCTCTTGCTTGTTTTAATGCAAGTTGGCTAGATTCATACCAGAAGTCATAGTTTCCTGGATATACTTTTATTTTTCCAAAGTCAACATCTGCTATATGTGTACATACTTTGTTTAAGAAATATCTATCATGTGATACAACAATTACTGTGTTTTCAAAGTTTATTAAAAATTCTTGTAACCAGTTTATACTCTTCATATCTAAGTCGTTTGTAGGTTCGTCTAATAGTAGTACATCTGGATTTCCAAATAGACTTTGTGCAAGTAACACTTTTACTTTTTCTCTTGGGTCTATTTCTTTCATTAATTTATAGTGGTTTTCTGGTATTATTCCTAAGTCATTTAAAAGAATTGCGCTATCAGACTCAGCATTCCAACCATCAAGTTCTGCAAATCTCTCTTCTAGTTTTGCTGCTTTCATTCCATCTTCTTCTGAAAAGTCAGGTTTTGCATATATTTCTTCTTTTTTCTTCATGATGTCATATAGCTCTTTATTTCCCATAATTACTGTATCCATTACTGAATAGTCTTCAAAAGCAAAGTGGTCTTGTTTTAATACTGATATTCTTTCTCCTTTATCTATGGAAACATCACCTTTACTAGGTTCAATTTCTCCTGATAAAACTTTTAGAAATGTTGATTTTCCTGCACCATTTGCTCCTATTATTCCATAACAGTTTCCTTTTCCAAATCTTATATTAACATCTTCAAATAGCACTCTTTTTCCAAATCTTATTGTAACTCCATTTGCACTAAGCATTTTTTTCATTCCTTTCTTTTGTCCCTATTTAGGACGTTTCTCATGCGACATTTATTATACAATATAATGCTTGTTTTTTCAAGTATTTGGAAAACTTCTTAACCAAAAAAATAAACTTAATTTTGATTAATTTATATAGTTCAAAATTAAGTTTATTTTTTAATATCTTCCAAAATTTTAGTCATCAAATAATAGCTTTATTCCCCATAAACCAGAAACACCAACTAATCCATATACAATTCTAGAAATAATACTCATTTCACCAAAAATTGCAGCTACTAGGTCAAAATTGAATATTCCTATTAATCCCCAGTTTATAGCACCTATTATGATTAGAACTAAAGCGATTTTATCAATTACTTTCATTGTGTCCTCCTTTTTATATATTATTTTCATTTTTATGAATTTTATTCATTTTTACTATATTTGTTGCTATTTTTAGTTTTTTATGATAATTTGAAATGGGGGTGTTTTATGAGAAATAATAATTTGAGAAAAAATAGTGAATATAATAAATATAAACAGACAAATAGTAATATAAGGAGTAAAAATTCAAATATTAAAAAATCAAAAATTTTATATGGTAGAATTTTTTTATTAACTATAATTTTAGCTTTTATTTTTTGTTTAATAAAATTTATCGTACCCGATAAAACTGTTGATGTTGCAAATACTAATTTAGTGACTAATTCTGAAGTAGCTGAAAATTCTATTAATAATGCTAATTCTACTACTACGAGTCAACAAGGGCCAATAACTTTTTCTTTAGCTGCAATTGGTGATATTATGTGCCATAATACTCAATATATGGATGCATATAATAGTAGTACTGATTCATATGACTTTTCATATGTTTTTGAAGATATTCAAACTTATATCCAGTCTGCTGATATTTCAATTGGTAGTTTAGAAACTACTTTTGCTGGTAAAGATAGAGGTTATAGCAATTATCCTACTTTTAACTCTCCTGAACAATTGGCATATGACTTATCTGAAATGGGACTTGATGTTTTGTCTACTGCTGGAAACCATGCCTTAGACAAAGGATTTTCAGGTTTATCTAATACTCTTGACGTGTTAGATGACGCAAATATTTCCCATAGCGGTACTTATAGGACTCAGGAAGATAGAGATTCTGTTTTAATCAAAGATGTTAACGGTGTTAAGGTTGCTATTCTTAGTTATACTTATGGAACTAATGGAATTCCCGTACCTTCTGATAAAGAATTTTGTGTTAATTTGATTGATAAAGATTTAATTAAAAAAGATATTGAAAATGCAAAATCTCAAAATGCAGATGTAATAATTAGCTGTATGCATTGGGGAATTGAATATCAAACTACACCAAATGATGAGCAAGAGGATTTAGCGGATTTCTTGTTTGAAAATGGTGTTGATATTATTTTGGGAAATCATCCTCATGTTTTACAACCTATGGAAAAAAGGTCTGTTACTTTAGCTGATGGAACTGTGAAAGATTGCTTTGTGGTTTATGCTTTAGGAAATTTTATTTGTGACCAAAATTCTGAAAATACTAGAAATTCAATTATTTTAAATTTAGACATTACAAAAAATGCGGATGGAAAAATTTCTATTGATAAGGTTGATTATGTTCCTATTTATATGTATAAAAATTCAAATTTGAGTATTAGGAAGATGAAACTATTAGATATTGAAAAATCTATTTCTGATTATGAGAATGGCGTTGATACTTCAATTAGTAGTAGTACATATAATCTTTTAAAAGATGAATTAGAAAATATTAAGGAAATTATAGAATAATGGCAAAATGTCGCATGAGAAACGTCCCCAATGCGACACCCAACCGCGATATTATCTTAACATGTCTTTTTTATTTAACCACCATGTTACTAATAGTGTACTAATTACTGCAATAAATATCATTATTACAAATCCCATGCTATTGTGTTGAAATGGTAGTTCTACATTCATTCCCCAGAAGCTTGAAATCATTGTTGGTACTGCTAATATAATTGTTATTGATGTTAAAAATTTCATTACTCCATTTAGGTTATTTGATATTATTGATGCATATGCATCCATTGTTCCATTTAGAATGTCTCTATATATTTGTGCCATTTCTATTGCCTGCCTATTTTCTATTATGGCATCTTCTAGTATTTCTTCATCTTCTTCATATAATTTTACAATTTTGCCTCTCATGGTTTTTTCCATGACAAGTTCATTTGATTTTAATGATGTTGTAAAATATACTAGACCTTTTTCTAAACTTAATAATTTTAAAAGCTCTTTATTTTTCATAGAGTTTTTTAATATGTATTCTGCAATTTCTGTTTCTTTGTTAATTTTCTTTAGGTAATCTAAGTAATATGATGAATTTAAGTATAGTATTTGAAATATAAATCTTGTCTTTTTGTATGTTTGAAAATTTTTTATTTTCTTTTTTTCAAAATCATCAATTATTTTATTTTTCTTTAAACTAATTGTAACAAAAAAATCATCTCTTACTACTATCATTCCTAAGGGCATTGTTGTGTATATATCATTATCATCACTTTTTTCAACTATTGGTACGTCAACTACAAATAATATTGTGTTGTCATCTTCTTCTTGGTCAATTCTGGCTTTTTCTTCATAGTCTAGTGCATCTCTTATAAAGTCTTCTTGTATATTTATGTTTTCGCATACTTTTTTTATTTCGTTCTCGGACGGATTTACTAAGTTAATCCAGCTCCCTTTTTTAAATTCTTTTATTTCTTCTGTTTTATCTGTTTCGATATTAGTATTATATATTTTTAGCAAATCCATCACCTCTTTTTTATTCTCCAATACTATTATTTTATTATTTTGTAGCGGTTTTGTCAATATTTTTCGCAAATTTACATAAATTATTGTTGCTTAATTAATTTTATTTAGTGATTGAAAATTTATCTTTTTTGTGTTAATATATTGCGTATGAATGGAGTGTGTCGAAATGGATTTAAGAACAGTAGATAGTTATTTAAATCATAAACTTGATGAAAATAGTGATTTTATTTTATTAACTTTTTATGAATTGAGAATTAAACTTGACCTTTCTCAAGCAGATACAAATGAGTTTTTAAATTTATCTGCTATACGTTTAAAAAATATTGGTTATAATGTTTATTTTACAGGTCAAGAGTATGAATATAATGAGAAACATCAAATAGTAAAAGACAATGAATTATTGGTAGCTATAAAAATATAAGCTACCTTTCTATTTTATTTGCAAATATTTTATTCATATATTCGTCTGGATAATTTTTATCTAAAAATGCATCTATTTGACTTGTTGCTTGTATGTTATATTTTCTTTCTTTTTGTCTTAATGCAGCCATAGATGATATTGTTATATTAAATATCATTAGTACTGCAACTCCAGCTGATACTATTTTTACTCCATTTTTTTGTATCATTTCTTCTATTTTTGGTATTATTGGCTCTATAAGTGACATATATAATAGTCCTGCAAATCCCCAATATGTGCAATGTATTAATGTTGTTCTTCCATTTATGTTTAATATCCAATTTGAATAGTCCCATGATACTGTTCCAAATATTTTTTCTTGTAGAAATGAAAATAGATATTCTACTGTTCCTCCTAATAACATTGATATTAAAAATATTTTCTTTTTATCTCTTGTTTTTATTTTTTTAAATGCTAGGTAATATATTACAATTCCTACTCCATATATTGGTGTAAATGGTCCATATATTACTCCTTGCCTTGATTCTAGATGTCCTTCTTGTACTAGTGCTACTATCATTTCTACTATATATCCTATTATGCTTCCTATCATAAAAATTAGAAATATTTTATTGATTTCATTTAATTTGTTCTTTTCCATTTTCAACACTCTCTTTATTTATAAGTTTATACATTCTTTAATTTTATTCAAAGTTTCTTTTCTTACTTTTTCATTACATTTTTGTAATTTTGTACAAAAAAACAGTATAGAGTTTTTCTATACTGTAAATATATCAATAATTTATTAATCTAATTTTTATTTTATCTTAAAATATTCTTAAATTTTTTGCACCATTTAAATAAAAATGGTGCGCCATAGAGGGATCGAACCTCCGACCATCAGATTAAGAGTCTGCTGCTCTACCAACTGAGCTAATGGCGCATTACTATATTGTTTCTTTGCCTGTCTATTATATGCCCTTTTTTCATTGTTGTCAAGTTTTTTGCCAAATCCTTTTTTAATCCATCGTCTAGTTGGAAAAGAATTAAATTTTGGCTAGGAAAACAAGTTTGAAATTTATGAGACGTACTTTTTGTACGTTGATTAAATTTCAAATGAAGTTTGACGACGCCAAAATTGTAATTATTTTTCAACTTTAGTTCCTCTTAAAACAATTCTTGGCATAGCATTATACGTATCTTTAGAAAGCAATGTAGTTGAAACCACTTTACCATCAAGCATTTTAGTAATATA
>CALXJZ010000054.1 GCA_944388745.1 uncultured Clostridia bacterium | reverse complement strand
GGTAGAGTATTTAGAAATGAAGGAATGGATATTAGACACAATCCAGAATTTACAATGCTTGAATTATATGCATCATACCAAGATTATCATGATATGATGGATATAACAGAAGAAATATTCTCAAGAACAGCTAAAGAAGTATTAGGAACAACAAAAATAAATTATCAAGGACAAGATATTGATTTAGCACCTGGTTGGAAAAGAATATCAATGATAGATTCTATAAAAGAAGTAACAGGAATAGACTTTAATGAAATAGAAACAGACGAAGAGGCTGTTCGCTTGGCAAAAGAAAGAAATATTGAAATACCAGACAAAACAAAGGAAACAAGAGGAGATGTAATCAGTCTATTCTTTGATGAATATGTAGAAAAAACATTAATACAACCAACATTTGTATATGATTATCCAGTAGAAATATCACCACTTGCTAAGAAATCAGTAAAAGACCCAAGATTAACAGAAAGATTTGAAGCATTTATTGGTGGAAGAGAATATGGAAATGCTTTCTCAGAATTAAATGACCCAATAGACCAATATGAAAGATTCAAAAAACAAGTTGAAGCAAGAGAAGCTGGAGACGAAGAAGCTGGAATGATGGATGAAGATTACATTCAAGCATTAGAAATTGGATTACCACCAACAGGAGGACTTGGAATAGGTGTAGATCGTTTAGTAATGTTATTAACAGATTGCAGTTCAATTAGAGATGCATTATTATTCCCTACAATGAAACCACTAGCTAATTAGTGATGTCCATTTAAAGGGTAACTAGAGAAAAGGGGAAGTAAGGAGCGTTTATGTTTAATTTTTCATTTGATAAAAGGATAATATATATAATAATTGCAATAATGGTATTATCAACAGTAGTACAATATGCTACAAACCCAGGAGCATTATATGGATTACTAGTTAGTATACCAGGAGTACTAATTGCTATAACATTTCATGAATTTGCACATGGATTTGCAGCATATAAATTAGGAGATAATACAGCGAAAAATGAAGGAAGATTAAGTTTAAATCCATTGGACCACTTAGATCCAATAGGAACATTAATGTTACTATTTGCAGGATTTGGATGGGGAAAACCAGTACATGTAAATCCAACAAACTATACTAGGCGAATTTCAATGGAAAAAGGTGAAGCGATAGTATCATTAGCAGGACCTTTAATGAATATCATTTTAGCATTTATATTTGCAATTATTTATGCTGCAATATATAAATTTGCAGGGCTTGCATTTATTTATTCAACAGTAGGTCAGATTGTAATACAATTAATAGCTGCTACAATATCTATTAATATAGGATTAGGAGTATTTAACTTAATACCATTACCACCATTAGATGGTTCAAAAATTATAATGCCATTTTTACCATATAATGCAAAACAATGGTTTAGAAATAATGAATATATCTTTTATATAGTATTTGTAGTAATTTGGATAACAGGAATCGCAGGTATGATTATTTCTCCAGCAATTAGTTGGATAAGTAATGGAATTATGAGTCTTGTACAATTGATGTTTGGACTTTAAAACTGTTGAAAAATAATTACCTTTAGATATTGGAAGGAAATGAAATAATAAATGGAAAAAGATATATATACTTTAGGAATTGAATCAAGTTGTGATGAAACCTCTGTAGCTATTGTAAAAAATGGTAGAGAGGTTCTTTCAAATGTAATAGATACACAAATACCAATACATGAAAAATATGGTGGAGTAGTACCAGAAATAGCCTCTAGAAATCATATAGAGGCTATTTCACGAGTAATGAAAAAAGCATTAAAAGATGCAGATATTAAACTAGAGCAAATTGATGCAATTACACCAACATATGGACCAGGTTTAGTAGGAGCATTACTTGTAGGAGTATCATATGCAAAAGCATTAGCATTTGCACAAAATATACCATTAGTAGGTGTAAATCATATTCAAGGACATATTGCAGCAAATTATATAACATATCCAGAATTAAAACCTCCATTTCTATGCGTAATGATGTCTGGAGGAAATACACAAATAATTCATGTAAAGGATTATACTAAATTTGAAGTATTGCGGAAAAACTCGTGATGATGCAATTGGAGAGGCTTTTGATAAAGTAGCAAGAGTTGTTGGTTTAGGTTATCCAGGTGGACCAAAAGTAGATAATTTAGCAAAACAAGGTGAGCCTAATATTGAATTACCTAAAACTCATTTTGATGGTGATACTTTGGATTTTAGCTTTAGTGGAATTAAAACAGCAGTAATTAATTTGCATCATAAAAATCCAGATATAAACAAGGCTGATTTATGTGCAAGTTTTCAAAAAACTGTTACAGAGACTTTAATGACTAATGTAGAAAAAGCAATTAAGAAGACTAAAATAAATACAGTTGCATTAGCTGGGGGAGTTTCTGCAAATAGTTATATAAGAAAAGAATTTATGAATTTAGAAAAAGCTGGAATAAAAGTATATATGCCAGATTTAAAATTGTGTACAGATAATGCAGCAATGATAGCATCAGCCGGATATTATAACTTTATAGATGGAAAAAGAGATAATATGTATTTAAATGCAATACCAAATTTGAAGTTAAATTAAATATATAATAGCTTTTTTTGGTAAATATTATAATTTATGTAAAAATATAAAAAAACATAAAAAGGGGTTCAATAAAATGTCAAAAACAATGAAAATTATTTTAATTGTTGGAATAATAGTGATAATAGTGGTTGGAGTTTCAATAGCTGTAATAGTGATGAATAATGGTAATAATTTAGAAAAAATAGCGAGTCAAGAATTTGGTGATGAATATTGCGATGCCGTTTTACACATTTCAACAAGAGATTTAGTACCACATAATTGTAAAATATGTGGGAAAGAATTTCAAGACTCATCTATGAGGGAAGATATTTGTGATGAATGTGCAGAGAAAACTGATAGATGTAATTTTTGTGGGAAAAAGTTAACAGCAGAAATTAAAGAACAAAGAGCTGCAACAATGAATGGAATAGATATGAATGTAATAGAAAATCAATAATTATGAGTGAAAAAGGAGTTATTTATGGCAATTTATACAATAGGAGATTTGCATTTATCTTTCCATGAGAGTAAACCAATGGATATATTTGGAGACAATTGGAAAGGGCATGAGCAAAAAATAAAGAAAGATTGGATAGAAAAAGTAACAGAAAAAGACCTAGTAATATTACCAGGTGATTTTTCATGGTCTACATATTTGAAAGATACATATGAAGATTTTAGATATCTACATTCTTTGCCAGGAAGAAAACTTCTTTTAAAAGGAAATCATGATTATTGGTGGACAACTTTAAAGAGTATGAGAGAATATTTAAAAGAAAATGGTTTTGACGATATTGATTTTCTATATAACACAGCATATAAATTTGAAAACTATGTATTTGCAGGAACAAGAGGATGGAGTCAATCTCAGGAAGAAGCAAATGAGAAAATGTTACAAAGAGAAGCTTTGAGATTGGAGCTATCATTAAAACAGGCAAATGAATTATTGGAAAGAAGTTACGTGGGAGAAGAAAATGTAGCAAATACAAAAGAAATTATAGTTTTTATGCATTATCCACCAATTACAAACAGTCAAATAGAAGAATGTGCAAAGATGGGTAAAGAAATATGCGAAGTAAATAACTTTGTTAAGATAATGAAAGAGTATAATATAAAAAGGTGCTATTATGGACATTTGCATGGGATTTCCATTAAAGAAGCGGTAGAAGGAGAATATGATGGAATAGAGTTTAAATTAGTAAGTGCAGATGGATTAGATTTTAAGTTGTTAAGAATCAGGGATTAGGGGGACGGGGCTAAAAATCCCTGTTTTTTGAAAGGTGAAAGTATATGGATTTAAATAAAGATGTTAAATATGTAAAAGGTGTTGGACCAAATAGAGTACAACTATTAAATAAATTAGGTATTTTTACATTAAAAGATTTAATAAGTTATTATCCTAGAACATATGAAGATAGAAGTAAGCCAAAGGATATAATTGAATGTATAGATGGTGAAGAAGCTTTAATAGAAGGAATTGTATGTAATAGAATGACTGATGTAAGGTTAAAAGGTAAAACTATGCAAAGATTAATAGTACGAGATGAAACAGCATCAGTTACAATTACATGGTTTAACCAAAGCTATTTGAAAAACATATTCAAGCCAGGGGAAAAATATCAATTTTATGGAAAAATATCAAATACTTTTGGAAGAATTAATATGACATCACCAGTTTTTGATGAGGATGGAAAAAGTAATAATACAGGAAAAATAATTCCAATTTATCCATTAACATATCAACTATCACAAAATGTTTTACGAAAAATTATAGAGGCAGGACTAAAAGAAGTTGATGGAAATTTAAGTGAAACATTACCAGATTATTTAATTAAAGAATATAAGTTAGATGAAATAAATGAAGCAATAAATCAAATACATTTTCCAAAAGATTTTAAGGAATTTGAAAAAGCAAGATATAGATTAGTATTTGAAGAATTACTTTCAACTCAACTTGCTTTATTAGAACTTAAAAATAGCTATAATACTGAAGAAAAAGGAATCAAATTTGATAAAAATGCAAAAATGTCAGATGTTATAAATAAATTACCATTTCAATTAACAAAAGCACAACTTAGAGTATTAGAAGAAATAGATAATAATATGGAATCTGAAAAATCAATGAATAGATTATTGCAAGGAGATGTAGGTTCACGGAAAGACAGTTGTCGCAATGTGTGCAGCATATAAGGCAGTAAAATCCGGATATCAAGCTGCAATAATGGCTCCAACAGCGATTTTAGCAACACAACACTTTGAGAATTTTAAAAAATTATTAGAAGAGCTAGATATAAAGTGTGAGCTTTTAATATCTGGAATCACAAAAAAGAAGAAAGAAGATATTTTAGAAAGGCTTAAAAATGGAGAGATAGATATATTAATTGGTACACATGCTATTATAGAAGATAATGTAATATTTAAAAACTTAGGATTAGTAGTAACAGATGAACAACATCGTTTTGGAGTAAAACAAAGAACTAAGATAGCTGAAAAAGGACAAAATCCAGATGTGTTAGTAATGACAGCAACTCCAATTCCAAGAACTTTAGCATTGATATTATATGGAGACCTAGACATATCTATAATAGATGAATTACCGCCAAATAGAAAGAAGATTGAAACATTTGCAGTTCAAAAAAATATGACTGAAAGAGTAAATAAATTTATACAAAAACAAGTACAAGAAGGTAGACAAGCATATATAGTTTGTCCGCTTGTAGAAGAAAATGAGGAGTTAGATTTAAAATCAGTAGAAAAATTGTACGAGACATATAAAACAGAAATATTTCCTCAGTATAGAGTTGAATACATACATGGAAAAATGAAGCAAAAAGATAAAGATAGCATAATGGAAAGATTTAAAAAAGGCGATATAGATATATTAATTTCTACAACAGTAATTGAAGTAGGTGTTGATGTGCCAAATGCAAATATAATGGTAATTGAAAATGCAGAAAGGTTTGGTTTAGCACAACTACATCAATTAAGAGGAAGAGTAGGAAGAGGGGAATATCAATCATATTGTATATTGAAATATGAAGGAAAAGGCGAAACAGTTAGAAAAAGAATGAAGGTAATGTGTGAGACAAATGATGGATTTATAATATCAGAAAAGGATTTAGAGTTAAGAGGTTCAGGAGACTTTTTTGGTACAATGCAACATGGATTACCAGAATTTAAAATAGCAAATTTGTTTGAAGATATGCCTATTCTAAAATCAGTGCAGTCTTTAGCAATGAAAATTATAAATGAAGATTCAAAATTGGAAAAAGAAGAGAATAAACTTTTAAAAGATTTAATAAAAGATAAATTTATGAAGAGGATAGAAATATGATGTCGCATTGGGGACGTTTCTCATGCGACATTTTGTCCATTTGGGGACGTTTCTGTTTGGACATTTTTGTCCATTTGGGGACACATCTATAATAAAAATAAAATTGTTATCATAAAAAAATGTGACTGTTTTGTAAAACTTTTTTGAAGGTTTATGTAATAAATTGAAAAATTATGTAAAATATGGTATAATTAAAGTTGTAACTAGTCAAACTAGAACTCACAAAAGAAGTGGAATGTATTCCACTGAAAAAGAAGGAGGAGCATAAATATGTGTATAGACTTAAAGAAAGAAGATTACATGGGGTTGTATTACAAATTCGATGAACGGATAAGATATTATCTCATGGAACATGATGTAAATTACACAAAGCCTGCAACTGTTCGTCAGATGCCAGGATATGAAATGCTTAGAATAGCATGGATAGCGTGGAAGGTCGATAATAATTTGACTGAAGAAAGTATGCTGGAGACAGTTGAAAAAAATCTTTCTCTTAGAACTGCAAAGGTTCAGGTGGAAGATGGAAAAAACAGCAGAGACCCTATTCTTCAAAAAATGATTGAAGTTGTTAGGTCTCTTGGAGAAGATGTTTCTCCTTTAAAATTTGTTAGAGAGCTTTAAATGGCTCTCTTTTTTGTTTTTATAGATGTGTCCCCAAATGGACAAAAATGTCCAAACGGAAACGTCCCCAAAAGGACATAAATGAAAATGGTGATTTTATAAACAAAAAGTCATAAACAATAGAAAAAGGCAAAGAAACATGATATAAAGTAGGAGATAAAAAACAAAGGAGGTTATGAGTAGAAAATGAAAGAATTTTTAGCAATTGAAAAAGTGAAAGCCTTAGAAATTTTAGACTCAAGAGGAAATCCAACAGTCCAAGTAGAAGTTGAGACAGAAGGTGGATTTATAGGAGTAGCATCAGTTCCATCAGGTGCATCAACAGGAAGTTTTGAAGCTGTTGAATTAAGAGATGGAGATAAAAACAGATATAAAGGAAAAGGAGTTCAAAAAGCAGTAGAAAATGTAAATAAAAAAATATCAAAAGAAATAATAGGAATGAATGTATATGAACAAAAAAATATAGATGAAACAATGATAAAATTAGATGATACACCAAACAAATCAAATTTAGGAGCAAATGCAATATTAGGAGTATCCCTTGCAGTTGCAAAAGCTGCAGCAGAATCGTTAGGCATGGATTTATATGAGTATATAGGTGGAAAACAAGCTAAGGATTTGCCAGTGCCTATGATGAATATTTTAAATGGTGGAAAACACTCTGATAATAATATAAGCATTCAAGAATTTATGATTATGCCAATTGGAGATATAACATTTGCTGAAAGATTACGTAGAGGAGCAGAAATATATCATACATTGAAATCTGTTTTGAAAGAAAAAGGATTTAGTGTAGGTGTAGGAGATGAAGGTGGATTTGCACCAAATTTAGAAAATGAAGAACAGGCATTAGATGTAATAATTGAAGCAATAAAAAAAGCAGGTTATGAGCCTAAAAAAGATATTGTTTTAGCTTTAGATATTGCAAGTACAGAAATGTATGATGAAGCCAAAAAAATAGGAGAAAGTGGTTATTATTTCTGGAAAACAAAGCATATGAAAACAAAAGATGAAATGGTAGAATATTTAGTAGAATTATGCAATAAATATCCAATTGCTTCAATAGAAGATGGACTAGCAGAAGAGGACTGGGATACCTGGAAAGTTTTAACTGAAAAGTTAGGTGATAAAATCCAATTAGTAGGTGACGATTTATTTGTTACAAATATGCAAAGATTAAGTAGGGGGATAGAGAAAAATGTAGCAAATGCTATATTAATTAAACCAAACCAAATTGGAACTTTAACTGAGACTTTAGATACAATTGAATTAGCTAAAAAACATGGGTATAGGACAGTTATTTCTCACCGTTCTGGAGAAACTGAAGATACTACAATTGCTGATATTGCTGTTGCAACAAATGCTGGGCAGATAAAAACTGGTGCACCTTGCAGAACTGATAGAGTAGCAAAATATAATAGACTTCTAAGAATAGAAGAAAATTTTAAATAGGCTATTAGCTTCATAATGCAAAAAAATAGAACTTATATATTATTTGTTATAATATAAAGTTCTATTTTTTATTTTAATATTTCATCTTATCATTTAGTGTTTTTAATTTAATGAATGAGAAAATCAATAATCCAATAGCTAAAACTCCAAAACCAATTAATAATGTAGTTCCTGCTTTTGGTAATACAGCAGGTGGTTCTGTCAATCTTAATTTTGGTGTAACATCAGATGTTTTACTTTGTTCGACACCATCAAAATCGTTATAAGTTATATCAACTTTTTCGTTGGTATCTAAAATTTTATCAACTATACTACTATCAAAATTTTCTTTTAACTTTAATGAATATTGAACTGTTGCAGTTTGTCCACTTGCAAGTTCTGGAATAGTCCAAGTAATAGAATTATCAGAAGTATCTACTTCAGCAGAAATTTCTCCAATATTTGCATCACTTACATATGCAAAATCAAAGTTATCTATAATTTCTTCTGGAAAATAATCCTTAATAACTATATTTGTTAGAGTTTTTTCAACTGGAAGTAAATCATTGTAGATATTTTCAGTAATTGTAGTTTCAATTTGGTCATCTGTTACATAATAGAAATTTCCAGCAGTTGGATTTTCTGGTGTTCCAAAAATTTCTTCTATTATTTCTCCAAAATTTTTGTCAGTACCATTAGGTACATAACTTTCATCATCTATACCTGTTAGCATTGTTGTAATTTGAATACCATCAGCTTCTAATGTTTGTAACTGTTCTTTTGTTTGAGTGATAGTTGTATCTGAGTAATATGGGTTATTTGAACCAATTGCAACATTTGGTACACCATCTGTTAAAACTATCATATATTTATTATTATCTTCCTCAGAAAATTGTTGACTTGCTAATAATAATCCAGCTTGTAAATCTGTTCTAGGACCGTTTGCTTCAATATTAGAGATTGCATTATTTAATTCAGTTGCATTGCTACTTAATGAAGAAACTATAGAAGCATCTTCAATTGTTGCTTCTTTTGACATATCCGTATTAGTAGAGAAACTTACTACTCCAATTTGTAGTTGAGTATTATCTTCTAATAAATTAGAAACTAATGCTTGTGCAGATTCAAAAACTAAATCTTTTCTTATTTCTCCTGTTGATGTTGCATTTTGCATACTATCAGAATTATCAAGAACTAACATTATTTCTCCAGTAGGTTTTATTGATGTTTCGTTGTTAGTTACTTGTAATTGTAATGTTACTTCTTTATTATTTAGATTTTTTTCAATTAATCTTTTTTCAAATTGAGAATTTTCACCTAATTCGATTGTACATACTGGTTCTTCAACAACAGTCATAGTTACGGTGCTATATGATGCTAAAGATAAATTTGTTATTAAAAGTATTAATGTAATAAATGTAAATAAAATTAAAGATATTTTTTTCTTCATATGTTAATCCACTCCTTTTTCCTTTTTTATGTTCTTATTTTAACACAAAATAAAGATATTACAACATTTTTTTATAAAAAAGGTTAATTGTAAAAGTAAAATATAGTTTGTAAAATTAACGTCAAGTGTAAGATTAATGGCTAAAAATCAAGAC
>CALXJZ010000053.1 GCA_944388745.1 uncultured Clostridia bacterium | reverse complement strand
GGCATTCACAAACACTTGTTTCATAATCTTCTAATTCTTCTTTAATTATTTTTTTTAAATAATCAAATAGTTCTTCTTTTTCTTGTTCTGTTAATTTTAATATTATTTCTTTTACGTCTTCCACTTCTATCACCTTTATTATTATATATCTATATTTTCTTTTCTTCAACATTATGATCTAACATAGATTAAATATATTGACAAATCATTATTAAATCTATATAATATTCGAATAAGGAGGTCAATAGTATGATTAAGTTTATCAAATCTTTATTTTCTAAGAAACTAGATAAAAATGATTTAGAATTATTGGCTATTTGTGAAACACATAGATCATAATCTAAATTCTGATTAAGACTGTATCAAATAGCGATGCAGTCTTTATTATTTGTTTTATAGAACGGAGGAAAGTATGAAAATTACAAATTTAAAAGATGCAAGTTCAGTTTCTGGTGGTAAAGCTTCAGGTTTAGCTTTGCTTAATAAAATGGGAGTTCCTGTTCCAGCTGGTTTTGTTATTGATGATACATTGAATTTGGAATTTAACGAAGCAAATATATTAGAAATTCAAAAGTTTTTAAGCCAGTTAGATTCAACAAAAAAACTTGCTGTCAGATCATCAGCACGCGCAGAAGATGGTGCTAGTAAATCGTTTGCTGGTATATTTGAAACTGAATTAAACGTGAAAAATGATATAAATAGTGTTTTAGATGCTATAAAAAAAGTTAATGCTAGTGCAACAACAGATGTTGTAAAAGCTTATGCTAACGATGAAGAACAAATTATGAATATTGTAATTCAAGAGATGGTTGAACCACAAATAGCTGGAGTAATGTTTTCTGAAGCGATTGATATTAATGGTGATGATGTTGTGCTATTTGAATGTGTTGAAGGATTGGCTGATAAATTAGTTAGTGGTTCTGCGGATCCGGCTCAAGTTATTGTTAAAGTAAAAGAAAATCAATTAGATGAAACAGGTTTGAGAGTTGAAGGCAGTTTATTAAATTTAAGTAACTTAAAAAATATTTTTCCATTTGTTAATAGAATCAAACGACTTAGTGATAGACCATTGGATATGGAATGGTGTATCGATAAGGATGGTAAACCATATTTTGTACAAGCTAGACCAATTACATCTACTGTTTTTATTAATAAAAACACAAAAAATGATGGTATAGTTGCTTCGAGGGGATATGCTGAGGGAAAAACATATGTAATTGATGAAAATAAATCTGATGAAGAAATCAAATATGCAATAGATAATTTTCCTGAAGGAGCAATTTTAGTCGCTGGTGTAACAGAAACATTATATATGCCTGCAATCAAAAAGGCAAAAGGAATTATTACTGAAGAAGGATCAGCATTATCACATGCAGCAATAGTTTCTAGAGAATTGGGAATACCTTGTATTGCTGGATATAAAAATGCGATTAGTTTGTTTCCAACAGGTACTAAATTAGTGCTGGATGCCTCTAATGGAAAAATAATTGCTAATGGGGTTGAAGATTCTTTGAATACAAAAAAGGGTTTTGAATTTGGCGAATTATATTGTTTTGATAATGCGCTTAAAGTTGATTTTGGTAATTTTAAAGCATTTTTCGAGTTAACATATGGTGGTATAATGTTGCACATGGCTGGTGATGATGCCACTCCTGAAAACATGGAACAAGTAGAAAAATACGCTAGAAAGGTGTTTAATACATCTCCAGAACAACATTTTGATGATAAATATTTGTGGTATTTTGAAATTGAGAGATTTAAAAAATTACCATTTTATAATGAGATGAATCAAAAAATGATGGAAATTGTAGAGAAGAAAGACTCAAAAATGCTAGATGCATTTTATAATGATTCTCTTGGAATGCTAGCAGAACTTGTTAATTATAAAATGAACGGAGCCAATGATTCTGAAAAATTAATAATCGATGAAATCGGTGCGGCTACAAATCTTATTTTAGATGCTATGCTACCACTTGGTTATGCATTGAGACAATGTTATTTTGATTCTATTGATTTGTGTAAAAAATATAACTTAAGTTTTAATGATTTGTTTGTAGATAATGATTTAAAGACAAATGATAGTACACTAATGAAAATAAAGGATTTTTTATCAAGTGTTGCTAAAAATAGAAATGCAGTTTATGAAAAAATATGTAGTATTGGTGCAACATCACCAGAGTATTTTGAATTAAGAGATGATGAAGTTATAAAAACTTGTGGCTATGATCAAAATGCTACTATTGATTCTTTTTATTCCTCATTAACGGATAGTGATTTTGAAACGATTAGATTAATTATGGAACCTTATGTTTCAGAAAAAAAAGATAACGCCTCAATAGTTCGTAGAAAATAATTAACACATTTATAGGTATAGGAAAAAATTATGGCAAAATACATTTTTAATGATAATACAAAATTGCTTTTCATAAAAGATAATTATATCTTGGTAGAAAATAAAAAGAATGCTTTCAAAAAAAAGCTTGATTCATCTTTTTACGAAAAATTATTAGATACTTGTAGAAAACATTATATTTTTAATTCAAGTTTTTTTTCAAAGAATGAACTAAATTTTTTAGAAAAAAATTTAATAGTAAAAAAAGTAAGTCCAATTTTAGATAAATATATTGGAACTAAATATGAAAAATTTCAAATATATTTAGAAAATATTCTTTTTGATGCGAATAAAATGGATTATATAAAAAATAATGGGACAAAAAAAGTACTGTTTGTTGGAGCTGGTGGTATTTGTACAGCAATGATTGATTATCTTATCTCCGTAGGTATTACTCAATTTGGAGTTGTTGACTTTGATATTGTTGATATAACAAATTTTAATCGGCAATTCAAATATAAGGAAAATGATATTGGTCATTCTAAAATTGCTCAATTAAAGGAAAATTTGAATACACAGTATAAAAATCTTATAATAGTTCCATACGAGAAAAAGATAAGTTCTACTTTAGAATTAAAAGAAATTCTTGAAGATTATAATCCATCTTTTGTTATATGTTCAGCTGATACACCGATATTATTGATTCAAAAATATGTTGCAGAGGCTTGTTCCGTTAATAACATTCCATGTATTTTTGGAGGAGTTGGACAAAAGTCTGGTTCATTTGGTCCGTTGTTGTATAATAAAAAAGGATTTTGTAGATATTTAAAAGAGATAAATAAAATTCTAAATAATGTAGTTAATATTTTTCCTTGTAAAGGCTCCTTTTCAATAACAAATTCTTTAATATCAAATTATATGGCTAGTGATGTTATATTTTACCTAATGAACAAAAAAGAAAAAGTAAAATCATTAAATAAAAAATGTGAATTGGATTTTGATAGGGATGAAATTTATGAAAAAGAAAAGTATTGATATTGAACAATTTATTAAAGATTATCAAATAAAAAATGCCCCTGTGATGTTATATGATTTAAAACAATTAAGAGTTAATGTTGATCGAATTCTAAAGTTTAAGTTTAAATATAATATAGAATTTGTTTTCCCAGTAAAATCATTTCCAAATCATAAAATTTTGCAGTTCTTTTATGATTGTGGCTTTGGTTTTGATATTGCTAATGAAAATGAATTTGCCATGATAAAGGATATTATTAAAGAAGACACACTGATTTCTTGTAATGGAGTTGATATAATATCCAAGAAAAAAAATTATAATAATATTATTTATAACTTGAATAGTATTTCATCTCTTAATAACAGCGATTTTTATAATGGTGTTAGAATAAATTCCTATAAAAAAAGGAAAACTGATTTCAGTAAATTTGGGATTAATATCAATAATATTAATTTAGTACCAAATAAAGAAGATGTTATTTCAATTAGTTTTCATTTTTATGATGAAAATAAATTAAAAAAGCTAAAATATATATTTAAGAACACAAAAAAATGTCTTGATAGATTTGAAAATCTGAAATATATTAATTTCGGAGGTAATTGGGATGTTTTAAATTATAATCATTTTGAAAAGCAACTTGTTGAGATAAGAAAAAACATTGATAGTAATTTTAAGATTATATTTGAGGTGGGAGAAAATTGGTTTGATAATTGTGGATATTTGATAGCTAAAGTTATTGGAAAAAATGAAATAGCAAATAAAAAAATATTTTATATTAATGCTGTAAAAGATAGTGTTGCAAAATGGTCTGTCTTGAGACCAATAAATTTAAAATATGAAGATAATAATAATTATATTACTATTATTTCAGGGAGTAGTTGCTATGAAAAAGATGTTTTTAGTGTATTGAATAAATCAGTTAATTTATCTATAAATGAAAAAGTTGTTTTCCTTGGCTTAAATGGTTATTCTTATGCTTGGTGTAAAGAATTTAATGGATCATTAGCCCCAGAGGTGATTTTCTATGATTAGCGAGTATAAAAAAAATGAAATAAATTATTTGAAAAAGAAATTTAATATTTCTTTTCCACCAAAAGTATCTTTAGAACAATATATTGAGATAAAGCGAAATGAATTACTTTCTTTTCAAGAAAAACATAGATTAAATATAACCAATAGCGATGTAGAGAAAGATAAAACTATATTTACAAATCCTAAAATTTCATTTCGCTATTCTTATGCTCGATTTGATAGCTATATCAACTATTCTGATTTTTTAGCGGATTTTTATTATATTAATAATAAAAAATATAAAACTAAATTATTTTTTACTAATAGCGGAATGAGTGCAATTACGTCGCTATTAATGGCATTAAAACAAATATGTAAAGATTATAAATTTTTGTTTCCTGATAAAGATGTATACTTTGAAACTTATGATTTTTATAATAAATATATAAAAGAAAATACATGTGGGGAAAGAAAAATAGTTTATATAGATACTATTGCAAAACTATTTGATGCTGACAAATATTTAAATTTTTTAAATGTTAATAATGACATTTTTGCTATCATTATTGATACTACTTGTTTTATGCCATCTGATTTAAAAAAATTTATTTCAAACATATTAGAAAAAAATATATTTTGCATCTTAATTCGTAGCCATACGAAACTTGATATGCTTGGTGCTGAATTGTCTAGTTTAGGATCATTGTTGTATTTAATTCCTAACGATATAGGAGATAATGAATTTGAGATAATTAAAAAAATTATAGCAGAAAGTTATTATGTGTTAGGTAAATTTGGTTCATTATGTTTGCCAGAAAATTTTCCAGAAATAATTTTTGACAAGATCTTCAAAAAGATAAATGAGCAAAGAATTAAAAGAATCGAGAAAAATAATTATAGTTTATTTACTTATTTAAAAGATAGTATAAATCGAGGAAGAGTAATTTTGCCTGCTCACAAAAAATTTGTTCTATATATTATAGATAATAATATTTCTTGTAATGATCAGAATGAGATTATAGAGAAAAAAATAAAAAAATTAGTAAATAATGATTGTCAATTATATTCTGCGTGTAGTTTCGGATTTGATTATATAGCATTAGATTCATACTATGATATTAATGAGAAAAATTACGTAATACGAATATCTATGAATGATTCAATTCGTGATGGAACCATTTTAAAAAAAATAAAGGAGTTTATTAATGATAACTTTTAGTATAGATACATTTCCTTTGTCAAACAATATATTTGAATCAAATGATTATTCAAGCAAAGTTATATATTCAGCTGTTTGTGATACTTTATTTAAATATAGCTTATCTAAAAAAGAAATTGTAAAAAATGCTTGTGATTACTATGAATATACAAATAATAGAAAAAACTTGATTATTAAAATTAGAGATGATTTATATTTTTTTAATGGAAATAAAGTAACGGCAGCCGATTATTGTAATACTTTTAAGGAAATATTATCGTCTAACACTCATATTGGTATTATATTTAAAAATTTTTTTTCTAATGTACAATTACTAGATGAAATGACTTTTCAATTAAATAATAAAACAAAAAATACAGAATCTTATAAAATATTGTCAATTTATAGTACCGCATGTGTAAAAGGAAAATACACAAGTGGCCCATATTATATAAAGGAATTAAAAGACAATTATATTTTACTAGAAAGAAATGAATTTTATAGAAAGAAGATGTGTAATGAGTCAGCTAAAGAACTTAAATTTATTTTAACTGATGGTCTCAAAGATTATAATTTATTTATTAAAAATAAAGTTCAAATAACAAATAATACTTTATGTGATGTAAATAAAATTGATAAATATAATTATATACGGGAAGACAATTATATATTTTTAAATTTAGTATTTTCGTTTAAATTAATGAATAAAGAGTTCAAAAAAATGAGAAATGAAATTCGCAGTATTATAAATAGAGATAAAATATTGCATTTGTTAAAATACAAACATAATGCAAACTATTCGTTCATTGTAAATGATAATTGTTCAAAATATTTATCAAAAAAAGTAGATGATAAAAAGATTGACAAATTAAATAGTAAGAAATCACTTACATTGGGGTATAACAATTTTTATCCGAATAAAGAAATTGCAATAGAGATTAAAAGACAACTAGAAGAAGCTGGTTTTAAAATTAATCTAGTTGAAAATACATTTAACGTAAAAAATACTAGTGATTTAAATATAGTCTTAAATCATCTAGAATATATTTCTTCTGATGCTATGATTAATGGTTCTTATTTCTCTTTATTGTTACAAAAGAGTCCTGTTTACAAAATGATATTTAAGTTGTATAATAAGACGCATAATGATTATTTACTGCATATTATTAATAAAAAAATATTAAAATTGAACTTTAAAATACCTATATTAAAAATGAATAGTTATTATTTAAAAAAGGATATTTATAGACGTTTTAATTATATTGAACTTAACTTTGAAGAATTGTAGGTGTTATTTATGATTGAAATAGCTTTATCGAATGTAGACAAAAATTTTGGTTTTAAAAAAATTTTCGATTCATTTGATTTAGAAATTATTAGTGGTGAAAAAGTTGGGTTAATTGGTCCAAATGGATGTGGCAAGTCAACTTTATTTAAACTTATAACAAAAGAAGAGGTACCAAGTTCTGGAATAGTTACTACTAGGAAAGGTGCAAAGGTTGGATTTCTTCCTCAAATGCCAATGCTTCCAAATGAAAATATTTCTGTAAGTGAATTTTTGAGTTCTAGTTTTGAAGAAATTTATAGAATTTCAAAAGAAATGCGTTTACTCGAATATGAGATGACTAATTCCCAAAATGAGGATATGGAAAAAATATTGAATAGGTATGGAGTTTTGCAACAAAGATTTGATGATTTAGGTGGTTATTTAATAGACTCAAAAATTAATGAAATATGTAATAAATTTGGAATTGATTCTGAACTTTTAGAAAGAGACTTTTCAAAACTATCTGGTGGGGAAAAAACAATTGTATGTTTTGCTAAAATTATGCTATCGGATCCTGACATTCTTCTTCTTGATGAACCCACAAATAATTTAGATATAGATACTTTAGAATGGCTAGAAAAATTTTTACAAAATTATACTGGAACTATTCTTATGAGTTCTCATGACAGATATTTTTTAGATAAAGTTGCTACGAAAATAGTATTGATTGAAAGAGGAAAATCAGAAATTTTCCATGGAAATTATTCATATTATTTAAAAGAAAATGAAAAAAGAATTTTATCTGAATTTGAACAATATAAAGATCAACAAAAAATGATTGATGCAATGAAAAAAAAGATAAAACAATTACAAGAATTTGGTAGGAAGGCCTCTCCTAGTGGAGAATCATTCTTTAAAAGAGCTGCTAGTATTCAAAAACGATTGGATAAAATAGAACTTTTGAATAAACCAGAAACCGCTAAAGAGATACCATTGAATTTTCAAATGACTAATAGATCTGGAAAACAAGTATTGGCTGTACATGACTTAAATTTGTCTATTGATGATAAAACTTTATTAGAACAAGTGTCATTTGATGTTTTATTTAAAGATAGAACTTGTTTGATGGGTGAAAATGGATGTGGTAAATCAACATTAATAAAACATATAATTGATTTATATAATGGAGAAAGTCATGATGGAAAAGATATTAAGATTGGTAGTAATGTTTTAATAGGATATATTCCACAAGTTATCGAATTTGATGATGATACCAAAACATTGTTAGAAGTTGCCAGGAAAACATTTAATGGGACAGAAACTCAATTAAGATCTTCGTTAGCAAAATTTCTTTTTTATGGTAATGATGTGTTTAAAAGAGTAAATATGCTTTCTGGTGGTGAAAAGGTTCGTTTAAAATTATTTGAATTAATGCAACAAAATATAAACTTTCTAATTATGGATGAGCCAACTAATCATATTGATATAACAACAAGAGAGGTATTGGAATCAGCATTGAGTGAATTTCAAGGAACTATTTTATTTATTTCTCATGACAGATATTTCATAAATGAAATTGCTAAAAAGGTATTGTACGTTGAAGATAAAAATATAACAGAGTATTTGGGTAATTATGATGACTATCGTAATACAAAAGAAAAACAATTATCATTAAGTAAAGGTAAAGTTAGATAGAAAGTCAGTGATAGATAATATCGAAACACTATACCTTTGTTACTTACTAAATAATTATAAAAAAATATTAGTATCTTTTTTATACGCTTGATTTAAGCAACAGTATAATTAAGTTTATATTCTTTTATTATTTCATTTGAACTTTTAAATCCTAATACTTTTTTGGCTGTATTATTATATCTTGCATTATATCTTTTTAACTTTCTTTTTAAATCTTCAACTGATGTGAATTCATTTCTACTGTAAAATCTTTCTCCATCTATTTTATGGCTTCATTCTACTTTTCCATTTTGCCATGGTGAATATGGTCTAGTTCTTCTGTGTTTTATTCCTAATTCTTCTAGTGTTTTTTCAAACAGTGTTGGTAAATTCGTTTCTATTTGATTATTTACGAATTCTGGTCCATTATCTGTTTGAATTGTATTTATTTTTAAACCAATTAATCCCTCTAATGTTCTTACAAATCTACTTGTATTTGTTACACTTTTTTCATCTACTATTTCCAATATTCTTTTTCTTGAATATTCATCTATTGCTGTTATTTGATAGTATTTTTTATCAATTGTATCAAATAATAAGCATTCTCTAGGAACATATTTTATATCTACTTGAATTTTATCTCCTGGATATTGGCCTCTTATTTCTTCATGTTTGGTATAACCTTTTCTTGTCTTTATTTTTTCTTTTGGAATTTTTCTTATTTGTTTTAACATAGATCCATAACTTCTTAAATATCCTCTTTTCTTAAGTTGAACATATACTTCAGCTAATCCATCAATTTTATATCTAGAATATATTTTCTTAATTAATTCTAATTCTTCTTTAGTATGAGTATTTGGATGAGAATGTGGTTTTCTTGACTTTAATGATAAACTTTTTAAAGTTCCATCATACTTTTCTAATTGTCTATATACAAATTGTCTATTTGTATGATATCTTCTTGCAGCTTTTGTTACACCATTTTTTAATGCAAATTCACATAATCTCTTTCTAAATCTCATTTCTTCTGTTATAATTGTCATGGATACCACTCTTTCTGTATAATTTTTGTTTCACAACTCAATTATACCAGATTGGTATCTTTTTTTATTTTAAATTTGTAACATATGTATTATAACTCAACAAAGTGATTAATTTCTAACAATTTATAATATCTAAATTATCTTTGATATAATATTTTTTATTTCATTTAAAGTAATTTGTTTTAAACTATCTTTTAAATAAAAATTATTATCATTTTCATAAGAAAGTAAGATTAAACAATATGAATTATTACTAATAATAATTTTATGTGGGTCATTAATTGATATATTAGTATTATTAAAATGAATATACTTACCATTTACAAATTTAATATCAAATTTAAATATATTAGGTATTTTAGTAATTTTATCCTTAACACTTATAGGAAACTCTAATTGTTCTATGGTTATTTTCATTTGTTAATCCTCCTTTCAAACATGAAAAAATCCCATATCAACAAGTGATATAGGATATTTTTATAAAATAAAACTCACACGAAGGTGTGAGTAATTCTCTCAATGGAGCGTATCACATACAAGTTACGAACTTTGTTCTCTTTCTATAAAAGATTATATACTAAAATTAGTAAAATTTC
>CALXJZ010000052.1 GCA_944388745.1 uncultured Clostridia bacterium | reverse complement strand
AAGTATTTTTTGTTGTATTTAAAACATTTAATAATTCTTGCATATATCAAACATCCTTTCGTAACAACATTATATCAAAAATATGTAAAAAAGCAATAGTTTTTAATAAAAAAATAAAACCTATGTTCTACTATAAAAGATGCAAAATTAGTGCGAATTTTAGCGAATTTGTTGAGAAAAATGTAAATCTATGATATAGTGTAGGCAGAAAATAGGTAGAGAATCCTAAAATAATTGTGGAGGTTGAAAAATATGGATTTTGAAGATGAAGAATTTATAAAAAAAGAACAATCAGACGACTTGTTATTTGAGGCATATGATGAACCAATAAAAACAAAAGCAATAAAATTAGCAAAACAAGCACTAGAATTAAATCCGAGCAATATAGATGCGGAAAACTTTATTACCAAACATGAAACTAATACAATAAAAAGATTAAAGAAATATGAAGAGACACTAAATAAGGAAAAAGCTAATTTAGAAAAAGAAAACTTTTTTGATGAAGATAATATAGGGATATTTTGGGGGCTAATAGGTACAAGACCATATATGAGAACAAAACATAGTTATATGCTAATATTAATGGAATTGGGAAGATATACTGAAGCAATAAAACAAGGAGAAGAATTATTAGAATTATGTGAGAATGATAATTTAGGGATAAGATATTTAATTATAGGCTTGTATACTGTACTTGAAAAATTCGACAAAGCTGAAGAAATATATAATAAATATCCGGAGGATTCAACTTTTATGTTGTTTCCTTTATCTATAATGTATTATAAAGAAGGAAACTATAGAAGGTGCAAAAAAGTATTTAAGCAATTACAAGAAAATAATGAATGTTTATTAAACTATCTAACTGGAAGAAAGAAATTTACAAAAGCCAAAATAGAAGATATTGAGATAAATGGTACATATTCATGGGGCTCAGAAGCAGAGGCTTATTTTGTGGTAAAAGATAATAAATATTTATTGGAAACAGTACCGGCATTTATAGAATTTGTAGAAAATGAGATTAAAATTTGATAAAAAGAAGGTCTATAATAATTTATGAATAATAAAAGATATGTAAAAGTAATGTTTGGAAATAAATCTGGTGCTAATGGATTTGAATATAAAATTGGAGAGGTTAATGTTACAGAATATTGGAATCCAAATGAATTAGATGCAAAAAATATGGGAGGATTTAATTTTTCAACGGAGGATAAGATAATAAGATGGTTAGTAAGAGGAGATACAATATATGATGTAATTATTCCAGAAGGTAGTGAAGTTATTGATTGTCCAAGTGAATCAACACCACATGGCGTATTTAGAACGAATAGAATTATAATTGTTAATCCAAGATTAGTGACAGATGAAATAGCAATGGAATTATATAAAAAATCAAATTTACCAGAAAAATCATATTTTAAAGCAATGGCAGGTTGTTGTGTAAGAGGATATATAAATACGGCAAAACAGATATTTAAAGATAAAATTATTATAATTTGCCTAACCATATTTTTGTTATTTGATATCCTTTTAACTGTAAGTAGTGTAAATAGAACACGTGAAGCTGACAAAGGAATTCCACCAAGTAATGGATATGAAAGATTTTTGGATAATACATTTAATAGTAAATATTTGAAAAATATGTTTAATAATAATTGGAAGTAAATTGAAAAAAATTTATAATATAGAGGGAGTAAAAATGAAAGAAATTGTATTTGTAACACATAATAAAGGAAAAATAGAATCTGCAAAAAATCGATTAAAGGGAGTCGATTTTAAAATATATGAATATGAGTTAGAAGAGCCAAGAAGCGATGATATAAAATACATTTCGAAACATAAAGTTATGGAGGCATATAAACTGGTAAATAAACCTTGTATTTCTTTAGATTGTGGATTTTGGATAGATGAATTAGATGGTTTTCCAAGAGCATTTGTAAATTTTGCTTTAGATACTATAGGAATTGGTGGTATATTAAAATTAATGGAAGGAAAGGAAAATAGAAGTTGTAGATTTACAGAATGTTTATCTTATTATGATGGAAAAGAATTACATCAGTTTATGGGAAGGCATGAAGGAACATTAGCAAAACAAATATTAGGAAATGATACAGATAAAAAGTGGTCAGATTTATGGTACATCTATAAACCTTATGGATATGATAAAACTTTAGCACAAATGACAGATGAAGAGAGAACAAATAGAATAAAATATGAATCGGTAGATTCCATGCAAGAATTTGCAAAATGGTATAAAAATAATGGAAATAACTAATTTTTTTACATTTATAATTACATAAAAAACTATGAAATTTATAGAATTTGTGATATAAATTATATATATTTTATTATGGAAGGAATAATAAAAATGAAAGTGCTATTTGCAACAACAAACCCAGCAAAACTTAGAAAGTATAAAAAGGCCTTAGAAGAAAAAGGAATAGAATTAATAACAATAAAAGATTTAGATTTTAAACTAGATATAGATGAAAACGGAAAAAATGCAATTGAAAATGCATATATAAAAGCAAAAACATACTATGATGCAACAAAAATTGTAACCATTGGAATGGATAATAATTTATTTATAGAAGAACTACCAGATGAAAAACAACCTGGAACACATGTAAGAAGGATTAATGGAAAAGAATTAAATGACAATGAAATGATAGATTATTATACTAATTTAGCAAAAGAATATGGTGGAAGATTAACAGCTAAATGGGTATATGGTATGGTGATATATGATGGAGAAGAAACAAAGGAATATAGTTGGAGTAAGAGCAATTTTTATCTTGTAGACAAAGCATGTGAAGAAAGAAATCCGGGATATCCTTTAGACTCAATTTCTGTTATGCCAGAGAATAATAAATATTGGTTAGAATTAACAGAAGAAGAGAAAAGAAAGAGTAAAGAAGAATCTAATAAAGATGGTGTAGTTGAATTTATAGTAAATAATATAAAAAATTAAATAGAAAGGTGCTATAATATTGGAAAAGTTTTAAAAGTAAGAGAAGTAACAGCTATGATAAATCCAACATGGAAAAAACTATCTAAGGAAACAGATATACAGTATGAAGGATGTATGAGTGTTCCACAAATTAGAGGTAGAGTAGAAAGATATAAAAATATTGAATTAACTTATTATGATGAAAATGGTAACAAAATTGTAAGAGAATTAAATGGATTTTTTGCAAGACTAGTACAACATGAATGTGACCATTTAGAAGGAATTGTATTTTTGGAAAAAGTAAAAGAACATAGTGGATTTGCAACAGTTGATAATATGAATAAATATAATTTAAGAGAAAAAAATAATAAATTATAGAAAGGTGTAATAAAATGGTTGAAAATAAAAAATTAGTAATTGCTTGTAGTAGTAAATTTGAAAAAGAAATAAAAGATTGGAAAAACTATTTTGAAAAACAGGGATATCAAGTAATAAATTATCCTAAAAAAATAGACCAAGAAAATGAAAAAGTATATAAAGAAGTTTATTTGAAATTTTTTAAATCTTTAGATGAAACAGACATTTTATTTGTCCTTAACGGAGAGAAAAATGGGATAGAAGGATATATTGGAGCAGAAACTTTTGCAGAATTAAGTTATACTATGGTACAAAAAGTAAATCATGACAAAGATAAAAAAATATGGTTATTAAATAAACCAAGCAAAGAAGTAAAGTGCTATACAGAAGTAATAGATTTCATTAAATTAGGATGGATAGAAATTTTCGATAAAGATTAAGGAGACTAATTATGAAAAAATTAAATGTAATAATGGTTTATAACAACGAAGAAAATAAAATATTAATGTGTAAAAGAGAAAAAGAACCATATAAAGGAAAATTCAATTTAATAGGTGGAAAAGTAGAAAAAAATGAAAATGAGTTGCATGCAGCATACAGAGAATTACAAGAAGAAACTGGAATAACAGATAAAGATATTACATTAACTCATATTATGAATTTTCAGTATAAAATGCAAGACATGGAATTGGAAGTTTATGCAGGGAAACTAAATAAGAAGGTAGATTTAATAGAAGAATTAAATAAACTTTATTGGATAGACAAGAATGCAAACTTTTTTGATTTAGAAAAATATGCAGGTGAAGGTAATATAGGACACATGGTGCAACAAGTAGAAATATATAAAGATAAAATATTCTAGGGAGACATATGGAGGTAAAACTAAATGCTATCAATATTAGACTTAAAAAGAAAACTACCAAGCGACTTTGTAGATGAATTATACGAGCAGTATACACCAATTACGGTGGACAAAATATTAACAGGAATGTTAGGAGAAAGAAATACTACATTAAGAGTAAACACAATAAAATACAATATACAAGAATTAATGAAATATTTAAGAGAAAAAAATATTAAATTTGAAAGAGTATCATGGTATAAGGATGCATTAATAATAAAAAATGCAAATGAAAAAGAAATTCAAAAATTAGATATATATGAAAAAGGATACATATATTTGCAAAGTTTATCAAGTATGGTTCCACCATTAGTTTTAAATCCTAAACCAGGAGAAAAGGTATTAGATTTAACAGCAGCTCCTGGGAGTAAAACAACACAAATGGCAGTAATGATGAAAAATGATGGATATATTTTAGCAAATGAATTAGATAAAATTAGATGTGAGAGATTACAATATAATGTTGAAAAACAGGGAGCAAATATAGTAGAAGTAATAAATAATAGAGGAGAAAAAGTAGGAGAAGAATATCAAGAAAAATTTGATAAAGTACTATTAGATGCACCATGTAGTGGTGAAGGAAGGTTTTTAGGAAATAATGTTGGAACTTATAGGAATTGGTCAAAAAGAACAGTAAGAGAACTTGCAAAATTACAGAAAAAATTATTTGAAAGTGCATATACTGCTTTAAAGCCGAATGGAATGATGGTATATTCCACATGTACTTTGAATAAAGATGAAAATGAAAATGTCTTACAATGGGCAATTGAAAATTTTAATGTGAAATTGTTAGATATAAATATTGATTTTAAAGAAAAAATGCAAGGATTTAATGATGGTTTAGATGGCAGCATAAATAAAGCTATAAGGATATTACCATCAAAAAATATGGAAGGATTTTTTGTAGCAAAATTAAAGAAAAAATAAAGAAAGGAAAAACAATGACAAATTTTTTAATCAAATTATTTATAAAAGATAAAAACGTAAAAGATGCAAAAGTAAGAACAAAATATGGAACACTATCAAGTTTAACAGGAATAGTAGTAAACTTTATACTATCAATAACAAAAGTGGCCATTGGAATAATATCAAATTCAATGTCAATAATTTCAGATGGATTAAATAACATAACAGACGCAGGTTCATCAGTTATAACAATGATAGGATTCAAGATGTCACAAAAGAAAGTAGATGATGACCATCCATGGGGACATGGAAGAATGGAATATATAGCAGCATTTATAGTAGATATGTTAATAATATTAGTTGGAATTGAATTATTTCAATCTTCAATAGACAAAATAATAAATCCAGTAATGCCTGATATAAGCACAATAACAATTACAATATTAGTGATAGCTATAATTGCAAAACTTTGGTTATTTTTCTTCTACAAAAAGATAGCAAAAATAATTAATTCAGAAGCAATAAAAGGAAATGCATATGATAGCATATCAGATGTAATATCTACATTTGTTGTTCTATTATCTGCAATTGTAGCAAAATTTGCGAATATATCAATAGATGGATATGTAAGTATATTAGTATCAATATTCATATTATTTACAGGATTTAAAGCATTAAAAGAAACTGTTGACATTCTATTAGGTGCAAGACCAGACCCAGAATTAGTCAAAGGAATAGAAGAATTCACTAAAAAATATGATATGATAGTAGGAATACATGATATGATGATACATGATTATGGACCAGGAAGAAAAATAGTATCCTTTCATGCAGAAGTCCCAGCAAATAGTGACATATGTATGGCTCATGATATAATAGACCAGATGGAACAAGACATTTATGAAGAATTCAATTGTATAACAACAATACATATGGACCCAATAGAAGTGGATGACGAAGAAATTAATAAAATGAGAGAAATAACAGAAAAAATAGTAAAAGAAATTAATGAAAACTATTCAATACATGACTTTAGAATGACTAATGGTGGTGGAAGAATAAATTTAATATTTGATTTAGTGATTCCAAGAGAAGAAAAAGTTGATAGTGATAAATTAAAGGTACAAGTACAACAAAAAATACATAGTGAAAATCCTAAATACTATGCAGTACCAAAAGTAGAATGTTCTTATGTGTGATGTCGCATTGGGGACGTTTCTCATGCGACATGGCTAATTGGGGACAGGTACAGATTAACCATTTTTGTCCATTTTGGAACACATCTTGTAAACGAAATAAGGAAAAATAAAGTAAACCTATATTATTAGATTAAAAAAGTTTGATAATATAGGTTTATTTTTATAGCAAAATATGGTAAAATATATATGTAAGCTAAATTGAAGGAGGAATAGAATGGGAAAGAGATATACTCCAAATATAGGTGAAACGGCTAAAATTATAACTTCAAAAATAAGAGGAAATTTAGGGAATAAACCTAAAAAAAGACAACATAAACGAATTGAAAAATTTAAAAGTGGAACATTCAAAAATTCGGATTATAAATATCTAATTAGAGGAATAGAATTTTTACAAGTTTTAGGTGATGTAGGGGTAGATGCAATTTTTAGAAATCTAAATTCCAATGAAGATTTAAAGCCCGAAACAGTAAAACTTATGACTTTATTAAGAATAGGAAAAGGACCTTTGTATGATTTCTTAAATATGTATAAAGATAATATGTATTCAAAATATGATACAGAAAGAGAAATTGCTAATTTAGAAAATATGTATGAAATAGTACAAAATTCAAGAGATGGTGTGATTACAAGAAAACGTATAGTAAAAGAGATAGATGAAGATGGAGAAGAAAAGGAAGTAGAAATAGAGATATCAATGACAGAAAGAGAAATTGCTAGCATAGTTAGAGATTATGAAAATCAATTACATCGCATACAAGATAATAAATTTTCTACATATCTAGGATTAGGAATGAGTTTAGTAAGTATCTTAGGAGCAATTTATAGTGAGAGTAAAAATTCGAAAAGTACAGCAAAAGCTTTAGGAATAAGTGGACTGGTTAGTGTAGGAACTTTGCTTGGAAGAAGGTTTTTTACAAAAGATTACAAAGAAAAAGTGGGAGATACAAGAAGAGATATAGGAAGATTAGAAGGAGATTTAGTTGAAAATGAGCCAGTGAGTGGCATTGAAGAAAAAGATAAATTAAAAAATATAGAAGATAATATATACAAAGCTAGTAGTGAAGAGATGAAAATTGAAGATAAAGTTAATTTGATGAAAGCAATTGATGTTATATCAATGTCAGTTTTAACAGGTGTAATAGGAGCAGGAAAATTAAAGAAAGCGGAAAAACTGGATGCTAAAACTTTGTCACAGATATTGCTAGAAATAAATCAAAATAACTATTTAATAAGAAATATTATGGATAGTATCAATTCTATGTATAAATTTCAACATGAAAATGAAAGATTAAGAGAATATGAAAAAGAAATGGAGAACATAGTAAGTCAAATAGAAGAAAAACAAGACCCTCTAGTTGAAATCCAGAAACCATTTGAAAAATTGGAAATAAAAGATTTTAAAGGAAAATTTTATCAACAAAAAAGTAATGAAACAGGAAAAATAAGATATAGAACTGAAATAGAAGTTCCGGAGTTTTCAATAAAAAAAGGAGAAGTGGTTTTGCTATCAGGCAAATCTGGAGCTGGAAAAAGTACATTTATACGATTATTAAAAAGGGGAGATATAAATAATAGAAATGCAATATTAATAGATGGAAAAGAAAGTGTTGATAAATTAGGAAAACAATTTATAGCGGTAAAAGCAGATAAAAAATTGGGGACAAGTTCTAATGTGCTAGAACAAATAACAGGAAAAGAGACACTAATAGAGATGTCAGAAGAGGAAAAGCAAAAATTACGAGAGGTATTACAAGAAGTAAAATTAGACAGCGAGAAAATAGAAACAGAATTATCTTCAAAAGACTATAATCAATTTTCAACAGGACAAAAAAAGAGATTGTCATTGGCTCAGGCTTTATATAGAACCACGGAAAATCCATCAATAATATTAGTAGATGAACCAGTTGGAAATGTTGAAGATGAATTGATAGAGAAACAGTTAAAATCAATTATACAAGCAATTAAAGATGTAGGAGCAATGGGAATAGTTGTAACACATAGAGTAGATTTAGCACAAAAATATGTTGATAAACATTATTACATAGAAGATGATGGTGTTATGAGAGAAAAAAAGATTAAAGAAAAAGAAAATGGAGAAATTGAAAAATAAATTATGTAAAATACAGTTGACAGAAATTAAATTATATGATAAAATTTAAAACATAAATTAAGAGTGTATCTAAGAGTTAGAACTTGAGCGATACAGGGTAATTATAATATTGATTACTTACACAGAAGGTGAGATTAATAAGTCTTGCTAAGGAGTCTTAATAGAGATTTCTTAGTGAGGCTTTTTTGATTATATAGATAATGGAGGGGATAAAATGCAGATTAGAGAAGCAAGAATTGAAGATAAAAAAGAGTTAATAGAATTACTTATGCAAGCACAAGAATTGCATTGTAAAAATAGACCAGATATCTTTAAGAAAACAACCAAAAAAGAAGTTGAAAGTGAAGTTATAGAAGTGCTAGAAAGTAAAGAAGGAAAAATGATTGTAGCAGTAAATGATAAGGAAAAAGTGTGCGGATTAGTTATTTTCAGAATTAAAGAAGTAGAAAATCATATGAATTTAGAAAATGCTAAAATTTTATATGTTGAAAAAATAGTAGTTGATAAAAAATGTCAAAGACAAGGTATTGGAACATTATTAATGCAAGAGATGAATAAAATTGCAAAAGAGTTAAAATGTAATAGAATGGAATTAAGTTGTTGGAGTTTTAATAAAGAAGCAATAGAATTCTATAAAGCTCAAGGAATGAAAGTACAAAGATTAAATATGGAAATAGGAGTGATAAAAGATGATTTATGAAGATAAACTAAGATATGTGAAGCCTACAAAAGAATATCAAGAACAAGCTATTGAATACATAAAAGAATTTTATAAATACAATTCTAAAATACATGGAGTGGGAGGATTAGATAGATATATAAATGATTATGATGGTTGGTTAGAAAAATTAGAAAAAGATAGAAATAGAATACCAAGTGAAGAAAAAGTGCCTGCTGAAACATATTTTTTAGTAAGAGAAGCGGATAACAAAATAGTGGGAATGGTCAATATCAGATTAGCTTTAAATGAAAAATTAAAAAAATATGGTGGGAACATAGGATATAGTATAAGACCAACTGAAAGACAAAAAGGATATAATAAAATTAATTTGTATCTAGCATTATTAGTTTGTAAAAAACATGGTATAAAAGAGGTGCTAATGGATTGTGATAAAGATAATTTAGCATCTGCAAAAACTATGAAGTCGTTAGGCGGTGTACTTTTAAAAGAATATTATGACGAAGAGAATGCAAATGCTATTGTTCAAGATTATATAATAGACGTAGAAGAATCTATAGAAAATAATAAAGATAAATATGAAAAATTTATAGGAGATGATGAAAATGAAATATTTTAAAAAATTATTAGGAGAAAGAATTTATTTATCACCAAGAAGTACAGAAGATGTAGAGAAATTCACAGAATGGTTAAATGATTTTGAAACAACAGATTATTTAGGAAGAAGCGGAGCTTTAGTTACAATTGAATCAGAGAAGGAATATTTAGAAAAACATACAAAAGATGAAGCGACATTCGGAATAATTGAATTAAAAACAGATAAATTACTAGGTAGTATAGGATTAGTGAATATTAATTATATTAATAGAACAGCTACATTTGGAATTTTTATAGGTGAAAAAGAAGCAAGAAATAAAGGGTATGGAACAGAGGCAATACAATTAATATTGGACTATGGATTTAACTATTTAAATCTAAATAATATTAAATTGGATGTATTATCATTTAATGAAAGAGCAATTGCATGTTATAAAAAATGTGGATTTAAAGAGTATGGAAGAAGGAGAAAATCAGAATTTATTAATGGAAAATACTATGATAGAATTAGCATGGATATTTTAAAAGAAGAATTTACTCAAAGTTATATAAAAAACAAGAATATTTAATGAATAAAATTTCACATAATACCTATTTGGTTAATTGTAAAAGTAAAATATAGTTTGTAAAATTAACGTCAAGTGTAAGATTAATGGCTAAAAATCAAGACT